>PQAM01000015.1 GCA_003104975.1 Candidatus Methylomirabilota bacterium | reverse complement strand
CGCGCTGCCGGGGGAAGATCAGCAGGTTCGATCTGATGTATTAGGAGGATAATGGGTCAGCGGGGTGGGTATACTCGCTAAGATGGCCATACGTCACCAGATCGACTTCTCACGCTTCGCCTGCGTTGTGCGTCGCGCATGTTTTGCTCCATCGCTTCTGGCTGACGGCAAAATTTGCCCGATCTAGTGATATGTGATCACTCAATCCCCTGAATGGGGTCTACTGGAGAAGGATTGACCACATCGTTTTTAATGAGTTGCGTGGAATAGCTCAAACCGTTCCCAATGGCATGGTGCTTGCGTCACCGATCAAGAAGCCAGTGTAACGTATAGCCAGCGTTGCGCTTCAGAGAGAACGACATAAAGCGCATAACCTTCTTCAGGATCGAATCGGCGCAACCTATCGAACTCGTTGGGGGCGTCAACGTCGATATAGTCGAAGGAACGCCAGAAACTCCTGATATGGAGGAACAACTGTCGTGGCCACTGATCAAGCAACTGGAAATATATCTGACGTATCTGACCCTGGGGTCACTTTGAATCAACTTCGCCAAATCGGCCTGTGGCATGATGGTCGACCTCTCCGGTTGCACTTAGGTTGTGGTGAATCTTGTCTGGATGGCTACATCAACATTGACTTTCCGCTTTCCGAACACAACGTAATGCAGGTCAAGGCCGATCTATATACCGATATTCGTCAGTTGCGATTCCCAAGCGGTTGCGTGGACGAAATTCGTCTGCATCATGTGTTTGAACACTTTAATAGGGTTACGGCGCTGGCAATGTTGATCAGATGGCATGATTGGCTCAAGGTCGGCGGTGTCTTGCGGATCGAGACCCCCGACCTGATGGGAAGCGCTAGAACACTTGTTTCAGATGCGGCATGGCATATCAAGATGGCCGCCGTACGTCATCTGGTCGGTGATCAGGCCGCTGCATGGGCCTACCATCTCGATTGCTGGTTTCCGGATCGGTTCGAACGCACGTTGAAGCTTCTCGGATTTGGAGAGATCAAAACCAGCTCATCGGTGTGGGGCCATCAGCCGTATCTGGCAAACGTTGAGGCGGTCGCACTCAAAAGTGAATGCCGCCCGCTTGAAGTTCAGTTGCACATAGCTGAGGAACTGCTCCTAGAGAGTACCGTTTCCTTAGCGGAACGACCTACCTTCGAGGTATGGAAAGCGCAACTGCGAGCGGCGTTATCGGGTACCTTCCCTGCGGTACCATCTATTACTCAAACACCGATCAGCGATCCGCTTACACTCGCCCTTGCCCTCCTCGCTTGCGAAGGCTCATCGCTGCCATTGGATGAGATTCATGATTTCAATCAACGCGCTCGCGACCGTTGGATTGCCGCCAAGGCCCGCGCGGTCCCCGCAGGCGCTCGCGTCCTTGATCTTGGGGCTGGTACGTGCCCGTACCGGCCACTGTTCGCTCACTGCGACTATAAGACCCACGATTTCAAAAAGTACATAGGCGATGAGAAGCTCGGTGGCGCAAAGGACTATGGGCATATTGACTATGTTTCCGACATTACGGCTATCCCCGTACCAGATCAATCGTTTGACGTGATTGTCTGCACCGAGGTGCTGGAGCACGTCTCCAGACCTATAGAGGTAATCCGAGAAATCAGCCGAATCTTACGCCCCCGTGGGAGGGCCTTCATTACTGCTCCACTCGGTTCCGGTTTGCACCAACTGCCGTATCACTTTTATGGCGGCTTCACGCCGGAATGGTACAGACATTTTTGCCCCCAGTGTGGTCTGGAGGTGGGTGAGGTCGTTTCGAATGGCGGCTTCTTTAAGCTGCTGGCGCAAGAATGTGCGCGCGTCGCTGGGACGTGGCCGCAGCATCAACACCTGCATGGTAGCGAAGGTGATGCCCTTCGTCACCTCTTTAGCGAACTCTTGCCACGCTATCTGTTTGCGCTCGACGATAAGTGCTTCATGGATAAGTTTACGGTCGGCTATCATGTGGAGGCGGTGAAGATGGATCAAGATCGTAGCTCAGGGGTAACGCAAACCGCCCTCTCAACGACTGTCCGACCGCAAGCTGACAACGCCAAAACGGTTGGCGTGGCCTTCAGCAAAGATCGTGCCTTCCAGTTGGATGGGACGTTGCGCTCCTTCCTGTTACACTGTCAAGACCGTGATGAGATTACCCTCAAGGTCATTTACAGAGCCTCTGACGAGACACATCAGTTCCAGTATCAGCAGTTGGCCGCCGACTATCCATTTGTCGAATTCTTGCCAGAGCGGACCTTCAAAGCCGATCTCCTTTCCAGCATTTCCGGCGCTCAGTATGTCTTGTTCATGGTGGATGACAACATCTTCGTCAGCGATTTCTGGTTGAATGAGGTGACCGAGCAACTGAAGGCGCATTCGGAGGCGCTTGGGTTCTCACTCCGGCTGGGCAAGAACACTACATACTGTTACCCGTTAAATATGGCACAACGGCTGCCCGAGTTTCAGGTAATCGCTCGGGCCATCCTCATCTATGACTGGACAGTCGCCGACCATGACTTCGGCTATCCCTTGGAGGTGTCGAGCTCGGTCTATCGTACACGGGAGATGCTACCCCTGCTCGAAGCGCTCGATTTCACGAATCCGAATACGCTCGAAGCCCAACTTGCCGCATGTGCTTCCAGTTTCAGAGCCGATCACAGTCGTCTGCTGTGTTATGAACAGTCGATTACGTTCTGTGTCCCGATCAACATAGTGCAGACCGTATGTCGGAACCGGGCTGGCAGCAAGCCTGAGCACTCGCCTGAGCAACTTGCGCGACTCTTTGATGAAGGCTATCGGCTCAAAGTTGATGCCTATTCAGGTTTTACCTCCCATGGGTGCCATCAAGAGATTGAACTGACGGCACAGCAGACTGAAGCGACGTCGCCACTTGTCTCGGTCGTCATTCCCTGTTACAACCAGGCACAATACTTGCCGGAGGCGGTCGAGAGCGTTGTCGCGCAAACGTTTCGTCACTGGGAATGCGTCATCGTCAATGATGGTAGCCCGGATCAGACCAGCCAAATCTCACAAGAGCTGATCGCACGCTATGCCGATAAACGGATCCGCCTGATTGAAAAAGCGAATGGCGGCCTGGCTGATGCTCGCAACGCCGGCATCAACGCCTCGATCGGCACATACATCCTGCCGCTCGACGCGGACGACCGTCTGGCCCCGGTAATGCTGGAAAAGACCGTAGCCCTACTGGAGAATCAACCGCAGGCCGGAGTGGCCTTTACCTACATTCAACACTTCGGCGATCAGACCGATGTCTGGCGCACCGGTCCGTTCACGTTGGAGACGGAACTGCGAGACAACCGCATTCCGTACTGTTCGCTCTACCGCCGTGAACTGTTCGAGGCGGTGGGGGGATATAACACCAATTTGAATGCGTACGAGGACTGGGATTTCTGGCTGGGCGCCTTGGAAAGAGGCTGGACAGGTGCGCTGATTCCCGAGCCGCTGTTCCTGTACCGTAAACGGGCGAATAGTATGTTGGCAGAAGCCAACGCTCGACGTGAGCAGTTGTGTGTCCAGATACGGGCCAACCATCCTCGGCTGTTCAGTAAGAAGCCCGACCACCCCCTTCATATACTCATCGTCTGTACCCACTTTCCACCCTCGGTCGGAGGCCTCGAGACAATTGCGGCGCAGTTGGGCAAGGCACTGATCGCCAAGGGATACGAGGTACATGTTGCGACCGAACGGTCGGACAAAAGGGACTTCACGGACTATTACGGGATGACGATTCACTCGCTGGATCCAGTCCCTGTTACCGGACAACGACTCCCGCACGCCGCACTGCAACTACGCGAGCTGATTCTCTCCGGTCGCTACGACGCCTGTATCCTGCTGGCCGATCCGCGCAACTGGGTCTTCTGGTCCCTGGAAGGACTGGAGATTCCTGAGCATACCCGCATCATTGCGCAGCCGCTGATTAATGCCGATGGATTTGCGCGATGGTGCAACAACCGCGACTTTCGAGCCCGTTTGACGCAGATTCTCAAGCGGGTCCATGCGGTGGTCACCATCTCGACCGGCGGCGCTGTCGTACAGTATCTGACTGAGGAGGGCATCCCATTCGTGTATATCCAGAATGCGGTCGAACGCAACACGGGCAGCGACGGATTTCGGGCACGCTACGGTATTCCGGAATCTACGCCTCTGTTGTTGCACATTGCCAATCTGTGGCCAGTAAAAAACCATCTGGGTCTGATGGATGCGCTGTCAAAAATGGACGGCGACTGGCGGCTTGTGATGATCGGGCATTCGTCCGGCGATATCCAATACGATCGGCAGGTACATGAGGCAGTTCGACGAGATCCCAGATTCATGCTGATTCCCGGTCTGTCTTGCGGCGATATTGCGGCGGCACTCGATGCGGCGGACGTTCTCCTGCTCGCCTCCCGTGGAGAGGTAGCGCCCGTCACGATACTTGAGGCAATGAGCCACGCCAAACCATGGTTAGCAACCCCGGAGTGTGGCGGCGTACACGATAATGCCGGCGGACTCGTGGTGCCACTCGAGGAATTCTCTCACGTCTTACCGCGGCTCCTAAAGAATCCGTACGTTCTCCAGAGGCTCGCGCGATTGGGATACGAACATTGGAGCGAGTGCTTCAGGTGGGATGTCATCATCAGCGCATGGGACAGTCTCATTCAGGCTGGAACATCCTCTACCGAGTTTACGATGCCGCCGCGCATCAGCGAGGAGATGCACTCTATTCGAGCCGATGTTCTGCAAAGCAGCCGTGTAGATATCACGCCGACAACGCCGGTATCGATTTCGCATTCGCCCTTAGTGTCGGTCATTGTTCCCACCTGTAATCGGCCGGAAACATTGAGGACAACACTGGACAGTATTACCGGTCAGACCTACCCGAACATAGAAATCATTATTGTCAACGATGGGGATGCTGATCTCCAGGAAGTGGTGAATACCTATCGCCAACAGCGTCCTGTGACCTACGTGGTCCATGATCGCAATCGCGGCACAGGCGCTGCTCGTAACACCGGGCTAAAGCTGGCCCGCGGCGAATACATCGCCTACCTGGACGACGACGATCGGTATCTGCCTGATCACATCGCGGTGCTTACAACTGCGCTGAACGCGCACCCCGATCATGTAGCCGCGTATGCCCTCGCGACGGAGGTGACCCAGATCGAGCGTAACGGTCAGCGTGAGTCTCTTCGCCGTCAAGTGACCTACAATCGCCCCTTCAACCCTCACCAGATGCTGGTTGCCAATTATATCCCGAACCTTTGCCTCATGCATCGTCGATCCGCGTGTGAAAAGATCGGCGGCCACGATGAAGAGCTCACCATGCTTGAGGATTGGGATTTCCTGATCAAGCTGTCACGGATAAGCGACTTTGTCCATGTCCCACAAGTTACGGCTGAGTATTGTGTTGCTGTAGGTTCCGGCCATCGCAATCGACTGGACGAACATGCCATTACGGCGACCCGCACGATCTATGAGCGCTATGCCGTCCATGCCGCGCCGACTGTTCGTGAGGCCCAGCAGGCATATCTGGATCGGCTTGGTACCGTTATTCGTCACCAGAATCGAGCCGCCCAGCCGTCGGTACCGCCTACGGAGGTGGCAGATCTCACGCGGCAAGCCGAGCAACACATTGCCGAGGGTGATCTGCCCGCTGCGCAGCGATGTCTCAATGAGGCGCTCCAGCTCCTTCCCAACGAACCGCAATTAATAACGGCGCTTGGCAATGTCCTGCTACGCCTCGGTGACATCGAGGCTGCGCGCCGCGAGTTTACAAAGGCGACCGTCCTCCACCCGGAATACGCGCCGGCCCATACCGATCTGGCCGCTGTCTTGTTGTTCCAGGGGCATGCCCGAGAGGCTGAGACGGCTGCGCGCCAGGCGCTCAGACTGCAGCCGACCAATCTCGATGCCCTGAAGGTCCTGGCCCGTCTCTGCCTCGGTACCGAGCGATATGCTGAGGCAGTCCAGGCGTATGCCACGATTCTTCGGGAGAACCCGGAAGATGTGGAGACGCTGTTGCTGGTCGGCAACTGCTACGCAGAAGCCGGCCGTCCAGAAGATGCGGAAGCCTTTTACCGGCGGGTACTCGCGCTTGATCCCGGCAATACCGTCGCCAAGGATAACCTGATGCTTCTGGAGGACAACCAGCCCGTTTTGGATGGGCGCAAACCATATGCCGTGACCTCGGAATTCCCCCTCCCCCCTCCCGCCTCCCGCCTCCCGTCCATCATCATCGTCGCCTACAACTCAGCCCGAACCATCCGCGCCTGCCTGGACAGCGTCTTCGGTTCTACCGATACCCCTATAGAAACGATTGTCGTGGACAACGCTTCGACCGATAAGACCAGATCGATCCTCCGCGAGTACCAAGGTCGGATCACGACCATCCTCAATCAAGCTAACGTTGGTTTTTCAGCGGCCTGCAACCAGGGCATCCGCGCGTCAGCCGGAGAATATATCGTTCTGCTCAATCCCGATACTGTCGTCGCACCGGGATGGTTGAATCGATTGATCGGCCATTCCGGTCCAGGGGTTGGAGCGGTGGGACCGGTGTCGGATTATGCCGCGGAACTGCAGAATATTGATCGACACCTGCCGGATGGCGCGCCGAAGCGTATGGCGTTGAGTGAGGTATCGGACCTGCTTGCCCGGGTCAACGCCGGTAAAGGTATCGAGACGAAGCTCTTGACCGGTTTTTGTCTGATGGTACCGCGTCGGGTGCTGGATGAGATCGGTCTGCTGGATGAGGCGCTGTTTGTGGGTAATGACGACCTGGATCTGTCATGGCGATTGCGTCTGAAGGGTTATAAATTGCTTGTGGCTACCGATACCTTCATTCACCACGAGGGTCAGGTCAGCTTCAAGTCGGAGACGGAGACGAAGACGTCGCAGCTTGTCCAGGAGAGCACCGATCGACTGTACGCCAAGCTCGAAGCCCACTATGGCGTCGGTAGTGTGCCGAGCCCGATGGAGCTGTGGGGGATTACATGGTTTAAGCCGACAAAAGCGCGGGAGGCACCGCTTGCCCCTGACGCCTCACCCCTGACGCCTCACGCCTCACGCCTTACGTCTATTATTATCCTCACGCACAATGGGCTCGAACATACGACGAAATGTCTGGCGAGTATTGAAGCCTGTACACCTGAACCGCACGAGTTGATCATCGTGGATAACGCCTCTACCGATGGGACACTCGACTACCTGCGCGGCTATATGGCCGCCCACGACAATGTGCGTGCGATCGCCAATCGTACGAATCGAGGCTTTGCCGCCGGAAACAACCAAGGGCTTGCGCTGGCCGGAGGCGAGTATGTGCTGCTGCTCAACAACGATACGATCGTCACCGCGGGATGGCTTACGCGGATGCTGCGGATTTTCCGGACACATCCCGACGTTGGCATCGTCGGACCGGTATCCAATTATGTGTCTGGTCCACAACTGGTGCGAGATGCCTCTTACACGAACCCAAAGGAGTTCGACGCATTCGCTGCTCAATGGGCGACAGACCACGCCGGCCAAAGCCGGGAGGCCACACGAGTTGTGGGCTTCTGCCTGCTCATGAGTACAGAGGTCGTGGCGCGCATCGGTGGCCTGGATGAGCGGTTCGGCAGCGGTAACTTTGAAGATGACGACCTCTGTATTCGGGCGTTCCAGGTCGGTTTTCGGGCGCGGATTGCGCTGGACGTCTTCATCCACCATGCCGGCAGCCAGACGTTCAAGGCGGCGAAGATCGACTACCGCCAGAGTCTCATGCGCAATTGGAAGCTGTTCAAACGCAAGTGGGGCATCCCGGCGGATTCCCCGTACGAAAAGGGGTATCGCTTTCCGCCTCCATCGATTTCCGGCGTGCCTCTCTCGGTCCCGCTCCCCGATGTCGGCGTCGACCATCGGTGCGAGGTCGACGGTCGCTGGTGGCAGGAACCGGTCTCTCCGGTCGGCCGGCGACAACACGGTGATCCGGTTGTCCGCCGACCTGGTGCGCGCGTCGGAATGGTTGAAGCGCCTGCAGGCCGGATGTGAAGACCCGAACATCGTTGATGACGATGCGTGAGAAACAGAAAAAGCGGTCGACACTAAGCCTCTGCATGATTGTAAAGAACGAGGAACAGTATCTTTCCGATTGCCTCGCGAGCGCCACACCGTTCGTTGATGAGATCATCGTTATCGATACGGGATCGACGGACCGGACGGTGGACATCGCCAAGGCTGCCGGAGCGCGACTCTTCCACGAGGAGTGGCGCGATGACTTCGCCGCGGCCCGGAACCGTTCTCTTTGTCATGCCACCGGCGATTGGATCCTGGTATTGGACGCCGATGAACGGCTGTCCGGCGACGGCGGGCGTATCATGCGTGACCGTATCGAGGTCCCAGGGGTCGCGGCCTATCTCGTCAGGCTGCAGTGTCCGACCCATGGCGGCAGTGCGCTGGGTACGATGTCGCTTAAGTGGCTGCCGCGGCTGTTCCGAAACGGGGTCGGGGCGCGGTACGAGGGGATCGTACACGAATGCCTGCTACCGTCCCTGAGAGGCAAGGGTAAGATCGTCCATTCGGAGATCACGCTTGAGCACCTCGGTTACCTGCAGTCCGACGAGGTCATGCGAGTCAAGGCAATGCGGAACCTTCATCTGTTGGAAGGCCAGGCCGCGCGTACGCCGGATGACAGCCTGACCTGGATTCAGTTGGCGGAGACCTATCTGACGCTCTCGCGGCATGATCAGGCGATTGCGAGCTATCAGAAGGCGCTTACGCTGTTGACGCACGAGCGCGATCACGGGCAACGAACCATCAGCAATGCCACCGCCGCCGTGGCCTACCAGCAACTCGGCGCGCTCCACCTCTTACGGGGGGGGTGTGATGAGGCTATTGTTGTTCTTCGTCAGGCGATTGATCTGTGGCCCGCGCTCGCATCGGCCTATCTTTACCTGGGCCAGGCCCACGAGAACAAGGGAGAATTGGAGAACGCACGCGAGTCCTACGGTATGGCGATTGAATGGGCGCAGCGTCCCGAGCCGCCTGGACATCCCGTCCGGCTTGTCCCGTGGCTGCCGTGGTTGCTGAAGGGAACGGTCGAGTGTAAGCTCCAGCGATACGATGCGGCTCGGGATGCCCTTGATCAGGCGATTTGTTTGAATCCGGATTTCCCCGGCGCCCATACAATGTTGGGTGTGATCGACCGTGTCTTGGGCCGGCCCCATGCCGCCCTCGAAGCCTTCGAAACCGCACGCCGTCTGGGGGATGCAACCGCCTCACTGCTGATTAATATCGGGACGACGCATCACCACCTCGGCAATTTCGATAAGGCCGTCCAGGCATTTCAGGAAGCCCTGGTCCGAGAGTCCGAGTCGCGGGATGCTCGCCTCGGTCTCTGCCGGGCCTATGTACAACTGGGACAATGGTCGGACGTGGCAGATGAGGGGTATGCGCTTCTGGAGCGAGGGGTCGTCGACCCCGATCTTTACCGCCTCGTCGGTCAGGCGCTGCGAAGTCTGGGGATGTGGACGGCGGCTGTCTCGGTATATGAGGCTCTCTGCGCCATGACCAATCCAATACCGGCCGACTGGAGCGGGCTGGCGATCGTCGCGCTGGGCGCCGGACAGCCGATCAAGGCGCTGCAAGCCGCCGAATATGCGTTGTCTGTGAACCCTCCGGAAGACCTTCGATCGATCCTTCAGGCCGTGACAGAACAGGCCCAAGAAGCGCTCCCCCTCGAATCCGCACTCCTGTAACGCGCCTTTCTTCTCTCGGGACTCCGTGTCGTTCTGAGAGTACCGTCGCAATAGAATCCGCTAAAGAAATCACCCTACCGATACGATAACCTACATGTCGGGCCGTGATCTAGACCAACCGTACCCGGAGCTCCTATCACGCCTGTCGGGAGGCAAACGGCGCCTGAGCGACCGGCACGATGACGTCAGAACGTAGATAGGAATGCATCAATAGGAGAGGAGATGGCTGCATTGAGCACACATGGGACATCGGTGGATACACCGGTACCGGCGCTGGATGAGTTGATCGGAAGCGTCCGAGAAATCTCCACGATTCCACAGATCGCCCTTCGGATCATCGATGTGGTGAATAACCCCCGATCCACCGGTGCCGACCTCGAGATGGTGGTGGGAAGCGATCCGTCGCTCGCCGCCCGCATCCTGCGTACCGCAAACTCAGCCGCCTACGGCCTCCGCCGCCCGGTCAAGACGATTGCATGGGCCATCAATGTTCTGGGCACCAACGAGGTCAGAAACCTGGCCGTCACCGCCCTGATCGCCGAACGCTTTAAGGGCGACGTGGTGGTCGGATCGTATACCCGCAAGGGATTGTGGCGGCATATGGTCTGCGTCGGGTTGGCGGCGCGTCTGGTTGCGTCGCGCGCCGGATTACGGACGTTCAGCGAGGCCTTCCTGGCCGGTCTACTTCACGATGTGGGCATCGCCCTGTTGGATCAGTACCTCCATCGGCCCTTCGCGGAAGTAATCACAACCCTCAAGCCCGGTGTTTCACTGTCCCAGGCTGAGCGGGCGCAGCTTGGGTTCGATCACGCGCAGTTCGGGGCGAGGGTCGCGGAGCAGTGGCGCTTCCCGCCGGTCATCCTGTCGGCGATCCGCTGCCACCACGCGCCGGAGCGTTGCAGCAATGAATCGCAATCCATTGCGCAGGCGGTCGACATTGCCAACTTCATCTGTACCTCAAAGGGGATCCGTTCGATGGGCGCCTCCTCTATCGCCCCTCCGAGCCTCCCGACGATGACCGCGTTATCGATCGATCGTCAGGGCCTGAAGGTCTTGTATGACGATCTGGACGCTGAGTTGGCCAAGGCGCATACCCTGATCAACATCTGAGGCGGGACCGTGAGCATCACCGAGGTACAACTTGACGATATCTTTGGTCGAGAGATGTGTCGGGACCGACCGGCCGACGGCGATCAGGCCGACACCCTGGCGTATCTCGAGACCCGCCTTCAGCAACTGACCCAACAGTACCAGGTCTTCCAGGACGAGCACGAGGAGCTGATGGCGGCAATGCTGGAGGAACGAGACGCGCGCCTGGCGGAACACCGCACCTATCTGGAGCGCCTCGAGCGGGAGGTTCAGGATCGTACCCGAGAGGTACGCGAATATGCCGACACGCTCGAGACCGCTAATAATGCATTGGAACAGGCCAGGGCCCAGGCCGAAATCGCCGCCCGCCTTAAGTCGGAGTTTCTTGCCAACATGTCGCACGAGATCCGGACGCCGATGAACGGGATCATCGGACTGACGGAGCTGGCGCTCGACACGGATCTGACTCGGGAGCAGCGGGAGTACCTCAGTCTGGTGAAGAGTTCGGCCGAATCGCTCCTCGGTCTCCTGAACGACATTCTCGATTGTTCAAAGATCGAGGCGGGTAAGCTCAATCTGGAGGCCATCTCGTTCGACCTCGGCAAGACTCTCCACGCGACGCTCCAGCCGCTTGCGCTGCAGGCCGGCCAGAATGGTCTGACGCTTGCGTGGGATCTTCCGCCCGATATGCCGGCCGTACTTGTCGGCGATCCGGTGCGCCTGCGCCAGATTCTGGTCAATCTGGTCGGCAACGCCATCAAATTCACGGAACGAGGCGGAATCACAATTCGCGCGGAGGCCCTTATTGAAGCTGATCTTGGGCAGTGTTGGTTGCACTGCTCTGTGGCCGACACCGGGATCGGGATCCCCCTCGAAAGGCAGGCGGCGATCTTTGATTCCTTCACCCAGGTAGATGGGTCAACGACACGCCAGTACGGAGGGACCGGCCTGGGTCTGACCATTACGGCCAGACTGGTCACCATGATGGGTGGACAGATATGGGTTGAGAGTGAACCAGGTCTCGGAAGCACCTTCCATTTTACAGCACGATTCGGCGTCCAGGCGACGGTTGGTACCGGGCCGCATACAGGCGAGGTAAAGAGCGAGAGCGGGGATCGGCCGGTCGCGCTCCCGGCCATGTCTCGTCCCCTCCGTATCCTCCTGGCCGAAGACCAGGCCGTAAACAGGCTACTGGCGATCCGTCTGCTGGAGAAGGCGGGACACACGGTCGTTGTCGCCGGTACGGGTCGTGAGGCACTGACCGCCCTCGAGCGGCAGGAGTTCGACCTGGTGCTGATGGATGTGCAGATGCCGGAAATGGACGGTATTTCGGCTACTGCGGCCATTCGCGAGCGCGAGCGGGCCGGCGGCGCCCATCTGCCGATCCTTGCGCTGACCGCTCATGCCATGAGCGGCGATCGGGAGCGTTGCCTGGCGGCAGGAATGGACGACTATCTCTCAAAGCCGATTCAGCCGAAGGCGCTCTATGAGGCCGTCGCTCGTCTGTGCCTACATGTGCCCGGAGCGCAGGCGGATGCTGTTCCGACGGATCGCACGGGGACGGCGACATCGACGGTCACCGCGGGCGAGACTGCCGCACCCGACTCGGATTTCGACCGGGAGTCGGCCCTGGTTCGAGTCGAGGGAGACCGGACACTGCTTTATAAACTGATCGACATATTCCTGGCTGACTGCCCGAAGCGAGTTCAGGAGATTCGCGCTGCTGTCAGCCTCGGCGACAGTGCCACGCTTGAGCGGGCCGCCCACACCCTCAAGGGGGCGGCCGGCCTGTTCGACGCGCGGACTACCGTTCAGGTGCTTGGGCGGTTGGAGATGATGGGTCGCACGGGCGACCTGACCGGCGCCGCACAGGCGCTCGGCGATCTGGAGGACGCGCTTGCGCGGCTGATCCCGGCGCTCACACGATTTGTGAAGGAGGGAGAGGCATGACCACCGGTGCGTGTCCTGTCGCCGTCGTCGTCAATGACGACCTCTCGCAATTACTGCTTATGTCGAAGCTTCTGGAAAAGGAGGAGCTGCGCGTCCGTCCCTGCAGAAGCGCGGAAGAGGCGCTTACGCTAATGGCCGAACAGGGGCCGCCGGATGTGATCGTGACCGACCTGTACATGCCGGGGATCGACGGCTGGCGTTTCTGTCGGTTGCTCCGGTCTCCGGAATATCCGGCCTTTAATCGGATCCCGATTCTTGTCGTCTCCTGGACATTCTCCGGTGCCGATGCCGAGCAGATTACCGCCAACCTCGGCGCGAATGCCTTTCTGGCCGCCCCCTACGAGCCGTCCGAATTGCGGGCCAGCGTACGGGCCCTCCTGGAGGGGCGCAGACCCCGACTGTCGATGCGGGTACTGATCGTCGAGGACAGCCCCATGCAGTCCACAATCCTCAGTCGCGCGTTCGCGGCCCACGGCTATACGGTCATGGCGGCGTCTACCGGCGAGGAAGGCCGATCCCTCTTCCGTGACCATTCGCCCCAGATGGCGATCCTCGACTACCATCTGCCGGATGTGACGTCCGATCAACTGCTCAGCGAATTCAAACAGGCGGCCGTACGGACGGTGGCGATCATGATCACCGCCAATCCGAGTCCGGATCTGGCCCTGCGTTTTATGCGGATCGGGGCGGACGGGCACGTGCGCAAACCGTTCGATCCCGAGTACCTGATCGATCTGTGTGAAAAGGTGTGGCGCGAACGGTCGCTCCTGGCGGTCGAGGATCTGCTGGAGGAGCGGACCCGGCAACTGCGCGAGCGGGAGCGACAGTACGCCCAGTTATGTGAGAACGCCAACGATGTCATCTATACCCACGACCTGAGCGGGCGCTTGACCAGCCTCAATCGGGCGGCCGAACGGATCATCGGCTACACGCGCAGTGAAGCGATGACGATGCCCATCGCTCATATCATCGCCCCGGAATACCTGGGTCTCCATCACGAGATGATGGAGCAGAACGTTCGCGGGGAGACGTCGGGAGAGGCCTACGAACTCGAGGTCGTGACAAGAGCGGGCGGTCGCGTCTCGCTCGAGGTCAGCAGCGGGCCGATCTACCGGGACGGAGAGGTGGTCGGGGTGCAGGGGATTGCCAGGGATGTCAGCGAACGGAAGCGTCTGGAGGCGCAACTCAGTCATGCGCAGAAGATGGAGGCGATCGGAACGCTGGCCGGCGGTGTCGCACACGATTTCAATAACCTGTTGACCCCGATCTTGGGCTATACCAGTCTGCTGAAACTGCGCGGGCGACCCGGCGGCGACGTCTACCAGATCGCCCAGGTGATCGAAGGCGCGGGAGAGCGCTGCGCGCAACTGGCGAATCGGCTGCTGGGATTCGCGCGCGGCGGTAAGCATCTGGACGTTCCTGTCGATACGCACAACGCCGTGCGGGAGGTGGTCGAGCTCTTAAGTCGAACCATTGATAAGCGGATCACCATCACGCAGCGCCTGCTGGCCGAGGAGTCGGTCGTGCTCGGCGATCCCAACCAGATCCAGCAGGTGCTCCTGAATCTGGCCGTAAATGCCCGGGACGCTATGCCGGACGGCGGCAATCTGCATTTCGAATCGGCTGTCGCTGTGCTCGATGAAGACTACTGCCGCACCCACCAGGGTGCGACCCCCGGACGCTATATCATGCTGTCGGTTACGGATACCGGCGTGGGTATCCCTCGAGAGATCCAGCAACGCGTCTTCGAACCGTTCTTTACGACCAAGGAATCGGGTAAAGGATCGGGGATGGGGCTGGCCATGGTGTACGGGATCGTCAAGAACCATGACGGTACGATCCGTATCTACAGCGAGGAGGGGATCGGCACCTCGTTCAAGGTCTATTGGCCGTTGGCGACCGGGGTCTCGCCGGCGCCCTTCCCCATCGAAAAGGCCCAGCCGATACCCGGCCGGGGGCGCATCCTACTTGTGGATGATGAGGAACTTGTCCGCGCCACCTCCGCGGAGTTGCTGCGCCAAATGGGCTACGACGTTGTAACGGTATCCGATGGTCAAGAGGCGGTCGAGTACTATCGGCGGTGTGGTGATCGGATCGATCTCGTCATAATCGACCTGGTCATGCCGCGGCTCGGGGGCGGTGACTGCTTCCGTGCGCTGAAGGCGCTTAATCCGAGTATCAGGGCCGTTCTGAGTACGGGTTACGGCCTGAACGAGGTTGCTCAGCAGTTGCTTGACGAAGGGATGGCGGGTTTTCTCCAAAAACCCTATCAGATCAGCGAGCTGTCCGAGGTGATCGCACAGGCCCTCCAGCATAGGAAATGACCCGGGGCTGTTGTTGTCCGCGCGAAAGCCGTTCGTCTCTCCCACCCCGTTTGCGCTTCCTGTTTTCCTCGAATCACCGCCTCTCCGGTTTCACTAGAAAAGGCTCATGTCGCCCCTGCACGGTGCCGATAGTACTGGTAGTGGTTACACCTTCAATGCGATCGACAGGTGCATGGAGCATTCAATGAAGAGGCGGCGACGCGGAACGCGATCCTATCAGCCAACAAACGTCCGACAGACGCTCGCCCTCTGCATGATCGTCAAGAACGAGGAGACGAACATCGACTGCTGTCTGGAGAGCGTCAAGGGCGTCGCCGACGAGATCGTCGTGGTCGATACCGGCTCAACCGATCGAACAAGCGAGGTCGCGCGGCAGTACGGGGCGAAGATCTTTTCGTATCAATGGGACGACGATTTTTCCGCCGCCCGAAACGTTTCGCTGTCGCATGCCCTCTCCGACTGGATCCTGGTGCTGGATGCGGACGAGGCCCTGGCCGAGGAGGATAAGGGCCGCCTGCGCGCCCTGTTGCGCCCGGATGGTCCGACCGCCTATCTGCTCAATATCGTGAGCCCGGTGGACGATCGGCGCAACAGCCACGCTGTCATCAACGCCTTCCCGCGTCTGTTCAGGAACCGGCCTGAGATTCGGTTTGAGGGACGGGTCCACGAGCAGGTCTCGCCGTCGATTGCACGAATGGGGGGGACCATAAGCCCCTCTGAGATTCGGGTCCATCATCGAGGGTATCACGGCCGCTGGGTCGATCTGCCGGTGAAGCGACAGCGCAACATCCGCCTGTTGAACCAGCAACTTCACGATCATCCGGACGATCCCTCCGCCCATTTCCACCTGGGTGAGGTCTATGCATTAGAAGGAAAGGTTGCCGAGGCGATTGAGTGCTATCGGACCGCCCTGTTGCTTCCCGGTTTGCCGCCCTCCAACCGATCGGTCGCGCGGCGAAGCCTGGCCGCCTGCCTGCTCAACCGACGGCGGTTTGAAGAGGCGTGGCAGGAGTGCGTCGCCGCGCTGGATGAGGACCAGGGCTACGCCATGCCGCATCTGACCGGCGCGATCGCGCTGACGCAACTGGGTCGATATGAGGCCGCCGCACGGCAGATTGACCTCTATCTGGCGAAGGTCAAGCGGCAGGGCCGGAGTATCCATGGCGTTGTGGGCCATGAACCGAATCCGGCCTACGCCTGGTCGTTGAAGGGCAACTGCCTCTTCGCGCTCGGTCAGGTGGAACAGGCGGCCGACTGCTACAGGGCCGCCTTGGCCGTTGACCGGGACTCGCCGGAGGCGCACCTCGGTATGGGAAAGGTCTACAAGTTCAGGGGGCGAGGGGCGGAGGCGGCGACGGCGCTGGAAAAGGCTGCGGTACTGTTCGAACAGATGCCGCAAGGACGTCTCACATTGGCCGAGACGTATGCCGAACTTGGGCGGTGGGCGGAGGCGCTTACGACCTGCGAGGCGTTTCTCGATGTCCGCCCGAACGATGTCGGAGGACTCACACTGCAGGCCCAGGCCCTGCTGAAGGTGGGCCGCCTGACGGAGGCCGAGGCGGCCTACCGTCGCCTTGTAGCCCATACACCGTCCGGTCTGGCCTATTTCGCGCTGGCCTGCCTTGCCGATGCCCGTAGCGACCGTCGAGAGGCGACGGCGTTCTGCCGAAGGGCGTGGGAGCTGGAGCGGAGCGATGCCCGCATCCCGTTTCTGTTGGGTTGCTGCCTGCTCGAGGCGGGTGAGTATCGAGAGGCGCTGGCTGTACTCCTTGAGGCCGAACGCCTGGCGCCGGGTACGCCCGAAATCGTACAGCGGTTGCAACTCCTCGCCCGCCTCGTACAACGGGAGCGGTGCGAGATGCGCCACCCCGCCCTCCCTTTACAAAAGGGGGGCACCGGGGGATTTGTGATGCGCGGTGCGACGTGCATCGCCCCTCACGCCTCACTCCTCACCCCTCACGCCTCGGTACCCCACACCCCACACCCCATACCCTACACCCTCGATCCCGTAGCGGAGGATGGTCGCAGCCCCCCGTGAACCGTGAACTCACCACGTATCACTTAACGCTGAGCACTCTCACTTATGAACTCGATCTCGGGTCGGGCAAGGATGTCCGGTCCACACACCAGGCAACGGATCGTGTCGTTGCCGCTACACGGAGGTAGTCACAATGGCCATCGGTGATCTGACACGCATCAACACCAATATCGCAGCCTTCAACGCATTAAACAGTTTGAGGAGTATCGGCAATCAACTGGGCATCAGTCAGCTTCGGCTCCAGACCGGCAAGCGGATCAACGAGGCGGCCGACGATCCGGCCGGCTATTCGATCGCCAGCAAACTGACCTCACGGGCCAGGGGTCTGGCGACCGCACTCGATTCGGTCGGCACATCGATGAACCTGCTGTCCATCGCGGAGGGCGCGGCGCAGTCGATCCACGACAATCTGTTGAATATTCAGGACCTGATTCGACAGGCGACATCGAGCAACCTCGGGAGCAGCGAGCGCGATGCCATCGAGCAGCAGATCGATGATCTGTCGGCTGAGATTACCCGCCTGCGCGACTCGACGACCTTCAATGGTGTCACACTACTGGACGGCACCTTTACCGGAAAACGAATCCTGACCGGCGCTGAAGCGAGCGATACGATCCTTGCCAGCATCAGTCAGGATTTCTCGTTGACAGACCTGGGTATTACGGATGCCAGTATCGAGGTCGACACGACGACTAACGCCTCGCTCTCGCTGACCTATGTCGACGCGGCGCTGACGTCGGTCCGGCTGGAGATCCAGAACATCGGATCGGTGACCAGCCGATTGCGGAGTATCTCGGACAATCTGTCCGTCGCCGTCACCAACACCCAGGCGGCGAAATCAAGGGTATTGGACGCCGACGTTGCGGCAGAGCAGGTCAACGCCGTACGACTGCAGATCCTGCAGCAGTTGGCGACGGCCCAGCTTGCCCAGGCGAATTCCGGGCCGCAGTCGGTCTTAGCGCTCTTCAGGTAGGGTAGGTAGCTAGCCGTCAGCGTTCGACGGTCGGCCGGCCTCCCCCTCCCCCTTCCTCCTCCCTGAAGGGAGGGGGAGGCCGGCGATTAGCGGACGAACAGCGATTTCAGGAGGAGTGAATGTCATACGTCGGCGCCGTTTCCACAACAGTCGGATCTGATACGCGACCGGCAGTCCCCCTTATTGGGAACCCGATGGCCGCGTATCAGAGCGCCCAGGTGCTGGGGGCCTCCCCGATGCAGCTTATTCTGATCGTATACGATGTGGCGATCGCGGCCTGCGCCCGTCGTGATTCGGTGCGCGCGCGACGCGCCATCACCGAACTGATCGCCTCACTGAACTTTGATTATGAGGAGATCGCGGTGGCACTATTCCGTTTGTATGAATACTGCCTGAACAGGATCAACTCGGGATCGTTTCACGAGGCGGCGAAGATCTTGCGCCAATTGAAGGAGGCATGGGAGACGGCGTTACGCCAGGCTCCCATCAATAGTTCGAGGTGCGACGTCGCGATCTGATGCGGAAGGAAAAGGAGTAGAGCCATGGTAATCACCGAGATTCTGTCGGCCTCGGCCTTTCAACTCAATATCGAAGCGTTGGTCACGAGTGTCATGACCGTTGAGCGGCGACCGCTTACAGGACTGCAGTCCGATCAGATGACGCTCTCCCGCCGATCCGCGACGTTCAGCGACCTGAAGAGCGCGTTGAGCGCATTGCGGTCCAAGGCCCAGGCTCTGGCCCAGGTGGGGACCCTGTCGCCCTTTCAGATCAAGACGGTCGGATCGAGCAATACGACGGTCGCAACGGCGACCGCCTCTCCTGCCGCCGTCGCTGCGGTGCACACCCTCTCTGTCGCGCAACTCGCCAAAGCCGGCACCGTCGTTTCAAAACAGCTTGTCTCCACGGCTACCGATGTCGTGACGGCGGAGGGGGCCGGGACAAAGAGTGTGAAGGTAACCTACGACGGGACCGATCCGGCGACCGGCGGGACGGCCGTCGCAATCAACGTCACGGTCAATGCCGGCGACACGAACAGTACCATCCTGGCCAATCTGGCAACGGCGATCAACAGCGATACGACGCTGGGCGCCAAGGTGAGCGCGTCGGTGGTGAACGACACCTCGACCACGGCCCGCTTGGTCCTGACCAGTAAACAGACCGGTCTGGCCAATAAGGTCCGGGTCGCCGATGCGACCGGCACACTGCTCAACGCGATCCAACTCGACAGCGAGAGTGCTTCCTCAGGGACGGCCGGCGGCTATCTTTTCGCCGATACGGCGCTCGATGCGAAGTTCACGTTGGATGGCCTGAGTATCACGCGGAGCAGCAACAGCGTCAGCGACGCACTGACCGGGGTGACGATCAATCTGCTCGCGCCGTCAGCCTCGGATGTGACCCTCACAGCCGGTCCGGACAATGGTGCGGTAAAGGCGAGCGTTCAGGCATTCCTGGACGCCTATAACAAGGCCTTGACGTTCTTACGGGATCGGATCGCTGTCAAGGCCAGTGCGACGACGTCCGGGACCAACGCCACAGAGGTCACTGCGGTGAGCAGGGGTCCTCTGGCCGGTGAGCCGGCGTATGTGTCCCTGGCATCGAATCTCAGGTCCGAGGTCGGGGGCTCGGTCAGCGGTATACAGACGGGCAACCCGGCCCTCTTGGCCGATGTGGGGATTACGGCGGCCTCGGATGGGACCCTTTCCATTACCGACACCGCCAAGTTTGACGACGCGGTTGCGACCTCGCCCAGCGGGTTGATTGATCTGTTTGCCTCGACCAACGGTGTGTCCGTCAGGCTCATCGCCCGCCTGGACGGGTTCGTCAATGCCGGCGGATTGATTGACGGTAGCCTCTCGACCGCCACGTCAAAGACGAACAACATCAACCAGCAGATCACTGCGCTGCAGAATCGATTGGACAGGCGGGAGGCGGCGCTGCGCAAACAACTGGTGGATCTGCAAAAGGCGCTGGGTGTTCTGAGCGCTCAGCGGTTCATTTTGCAATAGGCAGAAGGAGGCCCCTTGGCAGCAGGGGAAAAGGCCATGGCAGAGACAGACCAAGAGGGCCGCTCGATTAAGCCGGTGACCGGCGTCAGGCCGGCAGCAGGCGAGAGCGGCATATCGACGCCGTTACGAGGCGCCGACAAGCCGGCGGAGGGTGCGGCGCCGTCTGCGCAGCATGCGGTGGAGGTCGCCCGTCCGGATTTGCGGCGTGTATTGGAGGGTCTTACGACCCATCAGAATATCGGGCTTACCTACGTCATCGACCGGGAGACCCACAGCGTCACCATTAAGGTCATCGACCGGGATACGAACCAGGTGGTGAGGGAGATCCCTTCAGAGGAAATGACGAAGCTCCGGGCGGCTATGCGGGATTTGTACGGGTTGTTGCTGAAGACCCAGGCGTAAGCAGTGCGGAGATCATCTGTCGGATCTCCCAGAGGGGACGGCCGTGCGAATCGACCAGGTCCGGATACTCGAGGTCGTAAGGGCGTACGAGAGGAGCCGCACAGGCGGAGACGACGGCGATGAGCGGGACGCCGATGTCTACCCGGCGGTTCGTGACGAGGTGATCATCTCCACTGAGGCGAAGCGGCGGCAGATCCTTGATCGGGTCTCAGGGCAGGTGGTCGAACGGCTGAAGCGCCTACCGCCGTCGGAGACCTATCTGACGGATATTGACGCCATGCTTGAAGAGGCGGCTCAGGATATCGGACGCGCGCCGCTGGACCCGGATGAAAAGGCGCGTCTGCGTGAGACGAGCCTTGCTGATCTTCGCCGGAGGAGGGCCTCGTAGTGATCCCGCGGCTCGTTCAGAGTGTCATCGCAGGAGCAGACGTAGCGGTGGAATCATATACGCTGCTCATCGTCGACGACGACGAGTCGATCCTCTCGCTTTTGCACGATCTTTTGGCATGCGACCGGCGTTATCACATTGCTGCCGCGAACGATCCGCGAGCGGCCTGGAAGCTGTTGCAGGACAAGCCGTTCGATCTGCTCATTACCGATTATCGTATGCCCGACATGACGGGACTTGAGCTGATTCGCGGCGCGAGGCGGATGCATCCCGATCTCATCGGAATCCTGGTGACCGGATTCGGGTGGCCGGACGTGGCGGTTGAGGCGGCGGAGGCCGGCGCCCACGATCTGATCCTGAAGCCGCTGACCGTCGGGGAGGTTCGCGTCAGGGTTCGGAACGCCTGTGAACGCATCAGGCTGATTCGAGAAAACCGCCGCTGTCAGCGAGAGCTGGAGCAGGCGATGCGGGCGGGCGCCCGAGATGCTCAGCAGACGACGGTCTCCGAGGCTATTACTGGGATCGGTCTGTTCCCCTCCAACCCTTCTCCCGTCCTCAAAGGGTCGCGGAGGGAGGAGCAGATCCTGGATCAGTTGGAACGATTGGGAAGGCTTTATCAGACGGGTCTGCTGACAAAGGAGGAGTTCGTGCTGAGCAAAAGCAAGTTGCTCGGCCGGACCTGATGCTCTCTCACGCGAGGTACCGCCATGGCGAGTGAGTTGCGGGTATTGGTCGCCGAGGACAACCCGGATATCTTGACGCTCCTTGGGGACCTTCTGGAGGCGGAGCGATGCCGCGTGACCCTATGCGCTGACGGCGCTTCGGCCATGGCGCAGCTCGATGCAGAGCCGTTTCACCTGATTATCAGCGATATCGCCATGCCTGGCGCCTCCGGCCTTGAGATCCTCGACAGATCGAGCGCGATTGCTGCCGGGGTTCCGGTCGTCTTGATTTCAGGGAACGTCGATGTGGAGAACGCGTTGTTTGCGCTGCGGCGCGGCGCGTTCGACTGCCTGATTAAACCTTTTGATATGGACGATGTCCGGACCCTGATCCGACGCGTTCAGCACCTGCATGGTCTGGCCGGGAACGGGGTTGGGGCGCATGTGCTTCAGTCGTCGACTCAGAACGGTCATCGGCCTCAGGAGATTCTCATCAGGAAAAGTCGCGCGCTCCGGTTGATTGCGAGCTCCGGCAAGGTACTGGGCGAAACCTACGATCTCGGTCGCGTCACCGGTCAGATTGTGGAGCTGGCCATGCGTGCCGTCGGCGCGGAATGCGGGGCGCTCCTGGTCGCATCGGAGACCGTGGGGAGACTGCGCGTCACCGCGTGCAGAGGCTTTGGCGAGATCGTGAAACCGGGCGATGAGGTCGAGAGTGCAGACGATCTCTGGATCGCCGCCGGTCTTCCTGCGGAGCGTGCATCAACCGTGGTTCCGCTGACCGTGAAGGGGCAACAGGTCGGCGGAATGGCCTTGGCCAGTCGACACGATTCCGGTCAATTCTCGGCGGCCGACAGCGAGATGCTGGATATCCTCGCCCAACAGGCGTCCATGGCGCTTGAAAATGTCTCCCTCTACACGGCGGTCGAATCGAGCGTCTTCGACGGGATGCGCGCGCTGGTCGTCACCCTCGAGGCGAAAGATCCGTATACCGAAGGACACTCGTTGCGGCTGGCGAAGGTGGCTGTCGCGATCTGTCGACAGTTGGGACTGGGAAGCCACGTTGAAAACCTGGTCCGATATGCCGGGGCCCTCCACGATATCGGCAAGGTCGGGATTCCCGATGCCATTCTGAGGAAACCGGGGCGGCTGACGCCCGAGGAATATGAGCAGATGAAAGCGCACCCCGTATTGAGCTGGAAGATCCTGCTGCCGTTCAGCTTCCTTCAAGAAGAGGCCGTGATCGTCCGGCATCATCACGAATGGATGAACGGGGGGGGCTATCCCGACGGACTGTCCGGATCGGCGATCCCTCTGGCGTCCAGAATCCTGGCGGTAACCGATGCCTACGATGCCATGACCACCACACGTCCATATCGGGCGCCACGGGCGCATGAGCAGGCGATCGACGAGCTTCGTCGCTGTGCGGGCGTCCAGTTCGACCGCGAGGTCGTTGAAGCGTTGGCCTCGCTCCCTGTCGTCCTCCATCCTGCAGACGTACCAGCGCAAAAGATAGAGTAATTGCCCTCCGCAGACTCTCCTTCGCAATGTCCTCTCGCCGTCGAAGGCGCCAGACGAACATGGCAAATATTGGTTAATTCGATTGGCAAATACTACTTAGTGCTTGACGATCTCGAAAACACGTCATAAGATGCTACGGTTTTCCGTGCGGTGGCGTCGTATTGCATCGATATTCGGATAATCGGCAGAGTCGTGATCGCCTTCCCACGCAGGCGAGGGGAGGCGCGGGGGTGGCGCGTCCCTATGGATCGGGTTGCCGTGTTGGGGGAGCAGCGAGCCACGGTAGACATGGCGGTTGCGGCCTTCGAGTGCCAGGGGGTGGAGGTCGGCAGGATTGTCGCCTTCGCCGACATGACGACAACCCTTCCGGATACGCCCTACCTCCTCGCAGTTCTCTGCTTGACGAAGGCGGAGAGCGCGGAACTCGGTTCGCTCCGCCGCCTGATCACCGACTGTCCGGATATCCCGATTGTGCCGGCCGTCTGCGGACCGAGCCTTGAGACGGCGCTGGCCGCCATCCGTCTCGGCGCGTTTGATCTATTGACCGTTCCCTTTGTCGAGGAGGCGATCGAGACGCTCCTGGGGCGGGCACGCCATCACCGGCTGGAGACGATGCTACGCGGGTTCGAGGTCCTGTTCCAGCACTCAAGCTGGTTCGCCCATGAGGTCAGAAATCCGCTGGCCGGGATCCTGAACAGCGCCCAGTTATTGCGGGAAGAGTCCGCCCGCTCACCCTCCGTCCAGCGTCGTCTACGGGTCATCATCGAAGAGGGGCAGCGTATGGAGCAGTTCCTCAGACGTATGACGGAGCTCGGAACACCTGGACGGGGGATGGTGGCTCCGGCATCTTTGAGCGCCGTTGCGGAGCGGGCGCTTGCCCGCGCCGAGCCGCAGCTACGGCGGCAGGGGATTCGCCTGGAGCGGGAATTTGATCCGGGGGAGCCGGAGACCCGGATCAATGCGCCGCATATGGAGCTGGCGGTCTCTCGCGTGATTGCCAACGCCGCGGCAGCCATGCCGACTGGTGGTGTGATGGCGGTTCGGACTCGCCACCGACCCGACGAGCAGATGGTCGATTTGGAGGTGACCGATACCGATTGTCAGACCGGTCCGGAGCGCGAGCGGCAGCTTGCCGGTCGGTTTGAGTCGTCCCGACTCCGGGAGGCCGGATTGGGGTTGGTTGCGGCGCTTCGGACCTTTGTTGCGCATGGGGGCGATATGTCGTTCCGCATTCGCTCGGGACGGGGGTGCAGCATTATCGTGCGACTCCCCGTCGACGGGCATTCAGGACGAGCCTGATGGCGCTGATACTCGTAGTGGATGATGAGAAGAATCTGAGGCTGACGCTGACCGATGCCCTGCAGCGGGAAGGGCACAGCGTGCTCACGGCGGAGGATGGCGCCGGGACGATCAGCATCTGCCAACGACTCTCTCCGGATCTGATCCTGCTCGACCTCATCCTGCCGGACGTCAACGGCATTCAGCTTTTAAAGCGGATCTGGCGGGCGGGCGGACCACCGATTATTATCATGACCGCCTACGGTGAGGTCAGGAGCGCCGTGGAGGCGATGAAACATCACGCCTACGATTACATCTGTAAACCGTTCGATCTGGACGAACTGAGGTTGATCCTGCGCCGCGTGCTGGAGGAGGTCCGGACCCGCCAGGAGGTGGAGCGTCTGCACGAGATCGATGAAGGGGCCTATCGGGGCGGGGTATTTGTCAGGCAATCCGAGGCGGCGAGATCCCTCTGGCAGGTGGTGAAGCGGGTCGCCGCCAGCGCGACCCGCATCGTCTTGCTCAGCGGCGAGACCGGGACCGGAAAGGAGCTGGTGGCCAAGGCCCTACACTATGAATCGACGCGACGCGAGCATCCCTTTGTCGATGTCAACTGCGCCGCCATTGCAGAAAACCTGTTCGAGAGCGAACTGTTTGGGCACGAGCGGGGCGCCTTTACCGACGCAAAGGGCGCCAAGCGGGGACTGGCGGAGGTCAGCCACCACGGGACCCTCTTCCTGGATGAGATCGGCGAAATGGCGTTGGGGCTGCAGGCGAAGTTCCTGCGCTTTCTCGAGGAGTGGAAATTCCGTCGGGTCGGCGGAGTGCATGATCTGCATGTCGATGTCCGAGTGGTCGCGGCCAGTAATCGAGATCTGAAAGAACTGGTGGCCAAGGGGAGGTTTCGCGAGGATCTCCTCTACCGACTGAACGCCATTCAGATTGCCATTCCTCCTCTGCGCGACCGGCGGGCGGACATCGTGTCATTAGCAACATTTCTCCTCCAATCGAGCAATGCTGCCTTTGGAAAGAAGATCCGCGGATTCACACCGGAGGTCGAAGCGCGCTTCGAGCGGTACGATTGGCCGGGCAATGTCCGACACCTCAGGAATGTGATCGATTACCTGGTGATGATGGAGACGGAGGAGTTGATCCAGCCGACTCATCTGCCGCCGGAGATCGTCGGGGCCGGGGACGGCCGACCGGCGTCGGTTATCGACGCATCCGTGGTATCGCTGCTGCCCGAACCCTGCGACCGCGCTGAAGACCGAGTGGTTGGACACGTCAAGGGGGGCGCGCTGCACAGCCTGGCCGAGGTAGAGCGGGCCTACATCGATCGGATTGTGAGGGAGGTCGGTGGGAATAAGACCGAGGCGGCCAAGGTCCTGGGGATCTCACGGCAGACGCTCAGGGCGAAGCTCGCGCACAATCCTCAACACGGCGCCGACGCTGGCAGGGCCGCCGTGACGCCTGATGCCGACTGAACGCTCAGCCTTCCTACCCCTTTCCTCCGGTCGGTTGTCCGCTGATCGCCGACTGCGTCGAGCCTGTCCTGGGTCCGATTGAGGGGGTCACCGTCTCGGCCGACGCAGCCAGGTAGCGTACCAGAATACTGATCCGGCGATTAGACGTATCGAGCGGGTCCGACGGATTCAACAGGTGTTGGTCCGCATAGCCGATCACCTGGGAGACCTGGTTCCGGTGGAGTCCCGCCTCCTCCATGGCGCGTCTGGCGCTGTTGGCCCGATCGGTCGAGAGCTCCCAGTTCGAGTACTCCCGTCCGGTAGTGCCGCTGTAGGGACGGGCGTCGGTATGCCCCTCGACAATCACCTGGTTGGGCAGCTTAGCGACCTCCTGTGCGATGACGGCGAGCAGTTGACGGGTGACCGGCTTCAGTCTGGATGAGCCGACATCGAAAAAGCTGTCCCGGTTGCCTTCGATCAGTTGAACGCGAAGCCCCTCCCGGGTGATTTCGATCTGAATCTGCTCCTGAAGCGCCTGGAGTGTCGGGATGCGCTGGACGACCTGCCTGAACTGTTCTGCCGCCTCCTCGAGGTGGGTACGATCCTGTTCCTGATCTACGCGCGACTTTTTGGTATGTTCCGACTCCTCATGGGGGGCGGTATCACTCGCCTGCCGAGCGACCACGATCGGGTCGCCTCCTTCAGCAAGGATCCCCATACTCCCCTTGGATTGCAGGCCGCCCGGCGAGCCGCCTTTCTGGAAATTGGATGGGTCCTTGAAGTATCCCGCCACCGCCTCCTTGACCGACTTGCTTTGACCGACAATCCAGAGCACAATAAACAGGGCCATCATGGCAGTGACGAAGTCGGCATAGGCCACCTTCCAGGCCCCACCGTGGTGGCCGCCGTGGCCGCGGCCTTTCTTGATGACCTTGCGGATCTCGCCGCTCTCCTTCTCTTCCGCCTCGCTCATGCTGCCACCTTGAGGGGCGTCCCTTTACAGGCCGACTCCATCTCCTGGTTCGAAGGCCGGTCGTAGCTGAAGATGACGCGGCGTCCGAACTCGACCGCCACGATCGGCGGCGCGCCGCGCGCAAATGCGACCAGACAGGTCTTGATGCAAGCCAGGTACTTGCCCTCGCACTGGGCCTGGTGCTCCAGGTTCTGGGACAACGGCTGAACGACCCCGTACGACAGGAGGATGCCGAGGAACGTTCCGACCAGCGCCACGGCGACCTTATGGCCGATCTCCTCCGGTGGTCCGTCGATCGCCTGCATCGTAATAACGATTCCGAGAACGGCTGCGACAATGCCAAGGCCCGGCAGGCTGTCGCCGACCTTGGCCAGGATCGAGGGGGATTGACCGCCCTCTTCATGATGGGTTTCAAGCTCGGTGTCCATGATGGCCTCCAGTTCGTCGGCATCAACCGCTCCGTCGACGACCAGACGCAGCGAGTCACAGAGAAAGGTCATGGCGTGGCGGTTCTTGACGAATCCTTGATACTTCGAGAAGATCGGGCTCTTCTCGGGATTTGTCAGATCCGAATCGACGGCGGTGAATCCTTCCCGCTTGGCCTTCGTGAAGAGATCGTACAGGACCTGAAGGGCTTCCAGGTACGCCTGTTTATCCAATCCTGATCCGAGCGTCCCCATCACCCGGTTGATCAGGATCTTGAGGACCTTCAGTGGAACAGCGATAAGCAGACCGCCGATCGAGGCGCCGCCGATGATCAATAATTCTACCGGCTGGATCAGCACCGGGATCGGTCCCCCCTCCATCGCAAAACCACCGATGACCGCTCCAAAGACGACGACGACCCCGACAAGTGCTAGCACGCGGCTCCTTTCGAGTATAGTCAGTGTGGAGGCCTGTGTCTCACCCTTTTCAATCATCGGCAGGTCCTCAGCGGAACTTAACCCGGCGGACGGTCGATCTGAAGCGGTAAGCTTCTTTCCACCGAAGTCCAATTTATGTCCAACCAACGCCGCGTCTATCGCGGACTCTAGTTTCGATGAGTTCCCGCCATACGGCATTTTCTGTGGCCAAATCCTGATCGCCGAGCCGCCTCATGCCGTGCGACCCGCCCCTGTCGCGACGCGATAACACCCGCTCTCGAAGGCCGATCAAGGCCCGATCTTAGTGTTTTCGACGATTTTACGTTTGGCATCCGATTTGCTTGACTGTGTGCCGGGTGCCGGAGTGCGATCAGGTTTTTGCCACAGACTGACAGCCGGTTAGTAGGGAGGAAATCAGGCGATGAGAGTATTGATTGTGGACGACTCGGCAACGATGCGACGGATCATCCGGAACAACCTCAAGTTCGCCGGACACGACGACGCGGTCGAGGCTGGAAACGGGGCGGAGGGCCTGGCCTGTCTGGCTGGCGGCTCAGTCGGCCTGATCATCACCGACTGGAACATGCCGGAGATGAACGGCATCGAGTTCGTCAAGGCTGTTCGTTCGAACGATCAGTTCAAATATTTGCCGGTTCTGATGATCACGACCGTGGCGGAGCGAGAAGATATCATGACCGCACTGGCAGCGGGGGTAACCAATTATATCGTCAAACCGTTTGATGCCGAGACGCTTAAGAAGAAGCTTGACGAGATCCTGGCTGCCGCGTGAAGGAGACCCTCATGGTGTCGCCGGTACACAGGATGCATCCGTGACCGACCTTTCCGTCGATTCACACCCCTCCACCGATGCGCTCTCGGCCATGATTCATGGGGCCTTTCAAGGATTTGCCGGGGCGGCCGAGCGGCTGGAGCGCACCTACGCCACGCTTCGGGAACAGGTGGCGACGCTTGACGTTGCACTGCACGATACGAATCTCAAGCTGACCCAAAGCCTGCAGGACAACGCGCGCATTCGTCACTACCTGTCCAACCTCCTCAGGAGTATTGAAAAGGGAATCGTGGTTGTCGATGCCGCCGGACGCATCACGCTCTGGAGCGGTGGGGCGGAGCGACTGACCGGCTTCCTGAGCGCTGAGGTGGTGGGGGTGCAGGTCGATCGCCTGCTGGGTGCGGAGGCGGCGACCCTCCTTCACGGTGTGACCGACGATGGGCGCGAGGAGGCCCGGGAGGGGCGAATCGGCAGGAAAGACGGATATGTCTTGGAGGCTGAAATCGGTGCGTCGCCGATCTACGATGAAGGCGGAAGGGTCCTGGAGATCATTCTGATCTTTGACGATATCTCGCAGCGGAAATGGGTCGAAGAGCGACGACGGCGATCGACCGCGCAGGCGGGACTGGAGCAGATGGCGGTCACCATTGCTCACGGGATCAGGAATCCGCTGACATCGATCGAACTGTTGGCCACACTCCTCGCCGAGGAGGCGGGACCCGACGCGCGCCGCACCCGTCTGGCGCAAGGCATTCAGGCAGGCGTGGCCTCCGTCAATACGATTCTGATCAATCTGCTGGCCTTTACCAGACCGGTCAGGCCCTGCCTGAGATCGCTCGATCTACATCAGGTCATTGAGGAGGCGCTCGGCACCGCGTGGTATGCATTCAAGGGGCAACAGATCGACCTGATCAGACGGTATGATCCCGGGACACTTGAGATTGACGGGGATCGGGAGCTGGTAAAACAGGTGTTTCTCAATCTCATCCTCAACGCCGTACAGGCAATGCCGACGGGGGGGCGGCTGACGATCGGCACCGGCGACGGCGCGAACCGGCTGCGTGCGCCACGGTGGGCCTCAGACGCCGCGGACGGCCGATCGGCGGGGGGGTGTCCGGAGCCGGGCGGTATGAGCGGAGGGGAGTTCGTGCAGGTCCAGGTATCGGATACCGGGTGCGGCATTGCTGAAGCCGATCTCGAAAAGATATTTCTGCCGTTCTTTACGACAAAGCCGAAGGGCGCGGGGCTCGGCCTGGCGATCGTCGAACGGATCCTAGAGCGGCATGGCGCCAGGGTGAGTCTGACAAGTCGGGTCGGTCAGGGGACGACCTTCACGCTCCTGTTCACACGTCGAGGTCGGGACGCGGCGTCTGGTGAAGGAGAAGTCTGATATGAAGCCTCGTGTGCTGGTGGTGGATGATGAGCCGCTGATACGAACGGCCCTGTCGGAGACGATCCGGCGAAAGGGGTGTGAAAGTATTGTGGCCTGCGATGGTGAGGATGGACTGCTCCAGTTCAGGCGATCCCCCGCCTCCCTGGTGTTTGCGGACGTCCGAATGCCCAGGATGGATGGACTTGAATTCCTGAAGCAGATCAGGATGGCAGGGTGTCCGCCGCGTGTGGTCCTGATTACGGCATACGGGTCGGTGGAGACGGCGGTGCAGGCCATGAAGGAGGGAGCCTACGACTTCCTGATGAAGCCGTTTTCGGTGAAGCGGGTCGAAGAGATTCTGGAGCGGGCCCTGACGTCGGAGGAGCCTCATCCGACCGACGAATCAACCTCTGCCATCGTCAGTCGCAACCCTAAGATCCTCAATCTGCTTGGGACCATCAGACGGGTGGCGGACGACGCGGCCTCTATCCTCATTCAGGGCGAGAGCGGGACGGGGAAGGAGCTGTTTGCCCGTCAGGCGCACCTGTGGAGCAAAAGGCGCCAGGGACCCTTCGTGGCGGTCAACTGCGCGGCGATTCCGGAGTCATTACTGGAAAGCGAGCTGTTCGGCTATGAGCGAGGCGCCTTCACGGGGGCCGTCACCCGTCGCGTCGGGAAGTTTGAGGCGGCAGACGGCGGCACCCTGCTGCTGGACGAGATCAGTGAGATGCCGGCGGTGTTGCAAGCCAAGCTGCTACGGGCCCTGCAGGAGCGGACGATCGATCGGGTCGGCGGGTCGCGGCCGGTCGAGATCGACATTCGCGTTGTGGCGACCACGAATCGGGATCTGAAAGAAGAGATCCGTTGTGGACGTTTTCGCCCAGATCTGTACTACCGCCTGGCGGTCGTTCCGATCTTGCTGCCTCCGCTGCGTGAGCGAAAGGGGGACATCTCGCTGCTGGCGCGACATTTCGTCATGCGGTACGCCGGGGGGGCGGGCAGCCCGGTGCAGGAGATCTCGCCGGCGGCCATCAAGCGACTGGAGGAGTGGTCGTGGCCAGGAAACGTCCGGGAGTTGGAGAGTTGTATCCATCGGTCGATCCTGCTGTGCGATTGCGCCCGCCTTGAGCCGTCGGATCTGATTCTGGAAACGCTGATTGAACCGGCAACCAACGATCAGATTCAGGAGGCGACCGGCGGCTCGTTCCGGGCCATGGAAAAGCAACTGATCCTGGACACCCTGGCGAAGGTTGGCGGCAATCGGATGAAGGCGGCGGAGATTCTCGGTGTCAGCGTCCGAACCATTCGAAACAAACTGAGGGACTATCGTGAGGCCGGGAAAATTTTGCCCATGGCGGATCGTGAAGTTGCCGCCTCTTCGGGTCCGGTTCGCGGAACCCGCTGAAAAACCTCGTGTTCAGTGTGGCACATCCTTTGCTGCTACGTGTTCTGCGCCAGTGAGCGGCGATCATAGCCACCGTAGGGGTGCTGCTTGCTGCGCCCCATGCGGGCAGGGCAAGCCCTGCCCCTACGACAACAAACATTCGTTATTTATCACAGGTGCGTGATGCGACTGCTGTTTGACGAGACCTCACATCTGCTCAGCGAGATGATTCGAGCCGCATCGTTGCGGCATCAGGTGCTCGCTCGCAATATCGCGAATATCGATACCCCGGGCTATCGTCCGATGGAGGTCGACTTCAGCGAGGCGCTCAGGCTTGCATCCGAGGCGGGCGAGTCCCCCGCCACGGTCGTCCGGGCCGTTGTGACGACCGACCGATCCGTCGGTGCGGGACGATATGACGGCAACGCGGTGGACCTGGATCGGCAGATGGCGAAGATGGCAGAGAACGCGCTTTGGCATAATGCCATGATTCAGATCCTGAACTCGCGGATGAATCTGCTGCGAACCGCCATTCGGGGCGGATAAGAAGGAGGTGGTATGGGATCGATGTTTGCATCGATAGAGATCAATGCGACCGCACTGGCGGCCCAGCGGATCCGAATGAACCTTATTGCCGAGAACCTCGCCAATACCGAGGTGACGCGTACCCCGGCCGGCGGACCGTACCGCCGTAAGGGGGTCGTCCTCGGGACGCGCGGACCGTCAAGCTTTGAAGGGCTCTTGAACACCGCCGCCGATCCCGGCGGGGTCGAGGTGTTGAGGATCGTTGAGAGCCACGCGCCGCCTAACCTGGTCTACAATCCGTCGCATCCTGATGCCGGCCCTGCCGGGTATGTCGCGATGCCGAATATCAACCCGGTGATGGAGATGGTCGACCTGATGTCGGCCTCCCGCGCCTATGAGGCGAATATCTCGGCGATTCAGATTGCGAAGAGCCTGATGACGAAGACGTTGGAGATCGGGCGTTGACAAAGTGGACGGTCCGAAGACTGAAGACTGTAGTGTGGAAGCTCCATAACACCTTCAGGCTTCAGTCTATACTCCTTCAGACTGTCTCGGAGCTGCATACTGATCGCTAAGGAGTACACGTATGGCGAGTCATCCGATCGTAGCGATAGGGCCGAGTCGCGAGGTCACCGTTTCGCCTGGGAGAAAGGTCGAGGGCGGCGCTGACGGCTCCTTTGCCGGCCTCCTGCAAGAGGCCGTTGCGCAGACCAGTCGGTTGCAGCACGAGGCCGACACCCTCGCCGACCAGGTGGCCAGGGGGCAGTCGGGTGATCTGGCCGCCACCATGATCGCCATCGAAAAGGCTCAGATCTCATTCCAACTCATGCTCCAGGTCCGGAATAAGGTGGTTGAGGCGTACCAGGAGATCATGCGGATGCCGGTGTAAAGCGGAGGCTGGGGAGGCAGACCACCGTATCCCCTGACGACGGATGCCTGATGCCATCACAAAAATTGTTGAGTCGTTCAAGCAGGTATGGGACGGGCTCGGTCTGGCGGGACGAGCCACAATCATCCTGGTAGGCGGCGGGGCGATCGCGGCGCTCCTCTGGATCACCCTCTCGACCCACCGGCCCGACATGACCACCCTCTTTTCACAGTTGAACCCGGCCGATGCCGGCGCCATTGTCGACGAATTGAAAGGCAGTAAGGTGGCCTATCGGGTGGTCGACGGCGGGACCAGGATCCTGGTCCCATCCAACGTCGTCCACGAGACCCGGCTTCATCTGGCGACTCGCGGCCTGCCCCAAGGCGGCGGGGTCGGTTTTGAGATCTTTGACCGCACGACCCTCGGGACGACCGATTTTGTCCAGCGGCTCAATTATCAGCGCGCCCTCCAGGGCGAGCTGGCCAGGACGATCGGGCAACTGAAGGAGGTGACGACGGCTCGGGTGCACCTGGCCCTTCCCCAGCCGTCCGTATTCACCGAACAAGAGAAGCCCGCCACCGCTTCAGTTGTCCTGAACCTCCGTCCCGGCGCTCGTCTGACGCCGGAGCAGGTGCGGGGGATCGTCCACCTGGTTTCCAGTTCGGTCGAGGGACTCAATGCCGATCGCGTGACGGTGATCGATACCTCGGGGAAACTGATCGCGCGGCCGGCTGAGGGCGGGCTCAACTCTGGGAGCACCGGACAGTTTGAGGCGCAGGAGGCCGTCGAGGTCGAGCTTGAGCGTCGTGTCCGCACCATGCTGGAAGAGATCCTCGGCCCGAATAAGGCGACGGTGCGGGTATCCGCTCAGATGGACTTTACCAGTGTCGAGCGGACAGAAGAGCGGTTTGACCCGCGCGGGGTGATCAAAAGCGAACAGCGGACGACCGAGACCCAGCAGAGCTCGACAACGACCCCGACCGCGGCGGCGGGGGTCGCCTCGAATGTGCCCGATCAGGCGGCGCAGTCGCCATCCGGCCAGAGCACCGCGAAATCGACCAAGGAGGCCGAAACGGTTCAATATGATGTGAGCAAGGTCTTCGAGCGGAAGGTCTTTTCGCCCGGGGAGTTGAAACGGGTCTCGGTGGCGGTCATGGTGGATGGGACCTATAAGACGGTTCCTGACGGCAAGGGCGGCGAGCGGAAAGAGTATGTCCCCCGCAAGACTGAGGAACTCGAAAAGATCAAGGTTGCCGTCAAAAATGCCGTCGGTTTCCAATCGGCGCGCGGGGATGAGGTTGAGGTCGTGGAGTTCCCCTTCGATACCTCGGCCATGGAGAAGGAGCGGGTCCTGATGGATGAGGCGGAGCGTAAGGCCTTCTGGGACTCGCTGATCAAGCCGGTTGTGATCGCCGTCGGGGTCCTCCTTGCGCTGATCTTCGGCCTGCGTCCGCTGATTCGTTCCCTGAGGGAGCGCCGGACGCCGGCCTTTGATATTCCGGGACCACTGTCAATGCCGCAGCCCGGTCCAACCTCTATCGATACCGGGCCGGCTCCCGCTCCGGCCCTGGATGTCGCTTCGGACGATCCGCTCCGGGAAGGGCTCATGGAACTGGCCCGTAACAACCCGATCGTGGTGGCCCAGCTCGTCAGGGCCTGGATGGTGAAGAGGCCGTCATGACCTCCCCTGACACGCTGACCGGGCCTCAGAAGGCCGCCGTCCTGCTGCTGACGCTTGGGGTCGAGTCGGCCGCGCAGATCTTCAAACAGCTCGAAGATGACGAGATTGAGGCGATCACCGGCGAGATTACCAGAATGAAGAGTGTCTCGGCGAAGGCGTCGACCGCGGTCATTGAGGAGTTCCAGCAGATGGCCCGCGCGCAGGAGTTCATGTCGACCGGCGGTATCCGTTACGCGCAGGATGTCCTTGAAAAGGCCGTCGGCCGGAACAAGGCGTCGGCGATCATCGAGCGCCTTCAGGGTTTGAAGGGCGCCAGCTTTTTCAACGCTCTCAAGAAGGTGGATCCCCGGTTTCTGCTTGACTCCGTCCGACAGGAGCACCCGCAGACGATTGCGGTCATCCTGTCCCACCTTGATCCGAAGACCTCTGCGAGTGTCCTGGCCGGCCTGCCGACCGCCGTCAGGGCTGATGTCGTCATGCGGATCGCCAACATGGACAAGACGAGCCCGGAGGTGATCGGCGAGATCGAACAGATTCTCGATCACCGTCTCTCGTCCGTCGTCAACCAGGAGGTGTCCATCAGCGGCGGCGTGAAGCAGGTGGCGGAGATCCTGAACTCCATGGATCGAAACAGCGAGCGCGGCGTATTCCAGGCGATCCAGGAGACCGATCCGTCCATGGCCGACGAGATCCGCAAATTGATGTTCACCTTTGACGACGTCGTGCTGGTGGACGATCGCGGCATTCAGCGCGTTCTCAAGGAGGTCGAACAGAAGGAACTCGCCCTGGCGATGAAGGCCGCCGGCCCCGACGTGGCGGAGAAGCTCTTCAAGAACATGTCGGAGCGAGCGGGGGCGCTGCTCAAGGAGGAGATCGAGTATTTGGGGCCGGTCAAGCTCCGGGATGTGGAGGCTGCTCAGCAGAAGATCGTTGCGATCGTACGCCGTCTCGAGGAGGCGGGTGAGATCATTGTGCAGGGGCGTGGCGGCGGCGCGGAGGAGATCATTGTCTAGAATCGTGACGGCCAAGGCCGGCGAATGGGAACGGGTCGCCTTTGAGGAGTTGGCGCATACTTCGCGCCGATCGATCGATGGGGTACGGGCGACGGAACCTGAACCGATCCAGTCGGGGTACGAATCGATCCGGGCGGCCGAACAGGAGGCCGAGACGATCGTACGGTCGGCGCGTGAGGCGGCGCAACAGATCGTACGCGAGGCCGAACGGGAGGGGTATGCCAAGGGTCGACAGGAGGCGATGGAGGAGATGCGGCGTCGCCTCGAACCGTTGGAGTTGGGGCTGCAGGAGGCCTGCCGACAGGTTGCAGCCGCCCGTCACGCCGTCATCGCGAACACAGAGGAAGAGTTGGTCGGTCTTGCCGTCGCGATTGCGGAGCGGGTGCTTCGGTCGGAATTAGGCGCGCGCCGCGATGCGGCCGCACAATTCGTCCGATCGGCCCTGGAGGTCGCCGGAAGCCGAAAGGTGATCACCGTGCGGATCAACCCCGGCGATTACGAGCTGCTGATGGAGCATCGCGCAGAACTGCTCGGTTCGCAGGAGTCGACCCGTCTTATCCCCGATCCTGCGATCGCTTCCTGGGGTTGTGTGGTGGAGGTTGAGACCGGTCTCGTCGACGCGCGCGTGGAGAGTCAGCTTCAGGAAGCGGCCCGTCTGCTCGGAAGGGATGAGATCTGATGAGCGATGCGCGGTTCGATTGGGATCGTGCCCGTGCTCGTATCGCGAAGGCTAACCTCATCCGATCACTCGGCAAGGTTACCAAGGTGGTTGGCCTGGTGGTCGAGGCGGTGGGGCAAGAGGCGTCTATCGGCGAGTTGTGTCGAATCCGTTCGGCGGGACGCCACGACGTGTGGGCGGAGGTGGTGGGATTTCACGGGGAGATCCTGCTTTTGATGCCGCTTGGGGAGATTCACGGCATCCGTCCCGGAAGCGAGGTCATCGCGACCGGTCGGCCGTTTGAGGTTCCGGTGGGCCGATCGATGCTGGGTCGCGTCGTCAACGGCCTCGGCCGGCCGATCGACGGCAAGGCCCCGGTAGAGGGTGAGGCCCGCTGTTCCGTTCATCGCGAACCCCCCTCGCCCATGACGCGCGCGCCGATCATCCAACCGCTTTCGACCGGGATCCGGGTGATCGACGGATTGCTCACCTGCGGTAAAGGACAGCGCGTCGGCATCTTTGCCGGGAGCGGCGTCGGCAAGAGCACGCTGCTCGGCATGATCGCCCGCTACACCGAGGCCGATGTGAATGTCATTGCCCTGGTGGGAGAGCGAGGGCGGGAGGTCCGGGAGTTTATTGCCAACGAGTTGGGCGAAGAGGGATTGAGGCGTTCGGTGGTGGTGGTGGCGACCTCCAATGAGCCGTCGCTGCTGCGGCGACAGGCGGCCTTCGTCGCGACGGCGATCGCCGAATATTTTCGGGATCAGGGGAAGCACGTGGTCCTGATGATGGACAGCCTGACGCGCTTCGCGCTGGCTCAACGAGAAATCGGCCTGTCGGTCGGAGAGCCTCCGACGACGCGAGGCTATCCACCCTCGGCATTTGCCATGCTGCCCGGGCTCTTGGAGCGGGCCGGGACGGCGGATCACGGCGGCAGCATCACGGGACTCTATACGATCCTGGTGGAGGGGGATGATATGAACGAGCCGGTGGCCGATCATGCGCGGGCCATCCTGGACGGTCATATCGTCCTGACCAGGGAGTTGGCCGAGCGGAATCACTATCCGCCGGTCGATTTCCTTGGAAGCGTCAGCCGGTTGATGTCGGTGGTGGCGCCCCCGGAGGTGAAAGGCGCGGCCGCCAAGTGTCGGGAACTGCTGGCGGCTCATCGACAGGCCCAGGACCTGATCAACATCGGGGCGTACGTATCCGGAAGCAATCCCAAGGTGGATGAGGCATTGCGGCACATGACGCGGATCGAGGCGTTTCTGCGGCAGTCGCCGGACGAACGGTCGGACTTTGCCGGGATGATGGAGCGCCTGGTCGGCCTGTTTGCGCCGGAGGTCGGCGCGGAGCCGACACCACGTCGCACACGGCGGGATCCGAGGGCAGAGGCGTCGTATCTGAGCGCCGCCTCAACGGCCCAGGGCGGAATGGCCGCGACTCACGTGGTCGCATAACGGAGGATCAGTACGATGAAGCGCTTTCGGTTTCCCCTTCAATCGGTTCTCGCGATCAGGGAGGCGAAGGTTGACCAGGCCGAGGCGGCATTGGCGGAGCGGCAACGGAGCTGTCGCGCGCTGCGCGAGCGGCTGGCGCGGCTGAAGGATGCCGAAGCGGAGGCGCTGGCGGGGTTGGCGATGGGAGAACGCACCGCTCAGCCCGGTCCATCCCCGCTCCCGATCCGTTCCGCCTACCTGCTGGGGCTCGGGGAGCAGATCGGGACGCTCGAAGCGAAGCTCGCCGCCGAGCAGACGGAGGTGGTCCGACTCCGGCAGGTGCTGCTGGAGCGTTCCAGAGAGGAACAGATTATCGAGCATCTGAGGCGTCGGAAGGTCAAAATGTTTCGGAGTGAGATGGTCCGCGAGCAACAGATTGAGATTGATGAGATAGCGGGCGCGCGCCGCGCCGCGATTCCCCTAGGGAGATCGGTATCGTGAAGGCCAAAATCGCATTGTACGCCGGATACTTTGTGGCAATGCTGCTCCTTGCCGCCTACCTGACCGGTGTCCTCCAGCAGGGTATCCTCCCGCGTCTCGGTCACCAAGCAGCCACCCCTCAACAGGATGAACAGGCGACGACGGACGATCAGCAGGCTGCGACGGAGGAGTCGGACCAGGCTCACGACGCGGGACCCGCGCCCGATCATCAGGCTCCCTCGCAATCGTCTGAGGAGAAACCCGTGGTTCAACCGGTGGCGCATACGGCGAGCGCAGACGCATCACGTCCGTCGCAGCAGACTGCCGGCGCAGCGTCCGCACCGGCGCCGGCCGGTGAAGCGCAATCCGTCAACGACGCGCAAGAGAAGGCGCTTGCGGAGAAACGGGTGGAACTGCTGCGGTTGGAGGAACAGATCCGCAAGCGAAAGGAGGAAAGCCAGATCGAGGAGCGATGGCTCGCAGAGTTACGGGCGTCCGGCGCGAAGCTGACGCAGGAGCGGGATGCCAGGCGCGAGGCGGGCGTGAAGAGACTGGCCAAACTGTATGAGGGGATGGAGCCGGAGGCCGCGGCGTCGATCTTGAGCAAGCTGAAGCGCGAAATGGCGACAGAGGTACTCGCCGCCATGAAGGATCGCCAGGCCTCGAAGGTGCTGGCTGCGATGAATGGACAACGGGCGAAGGAACTGAGCGAACGGCTTGAGGATGTCCGGGTTGACCAGAGCGCCGACCAGGCCAAAAGTACAGGGGCAACGCGATGATCCTGCTCCAGTCTGCCGGCCTGGCCGTATTCGGAACGCCTCACATGGGTCCGGCGCGGACCGATCCATTCCAGGGAACGGCCGATTTTGTGTTGCTCTTTGGACGAGCAATGGGAACGAGCATGACGAGTCCGATGATCGATGCGGCGATTTCGGACAGTCCGGTCGGGACGGTCGTCAACCCGGAAGGCGGGGAGGGTGTCGTCGCGACTCAAACCATTTCAGGGGGACACGATGAGAAGATTCCTGCGACGCCCGTCATCGATCCCGCTGGGGCTCTTCTTGTCGCTATGTTCGGTATCCCGGTGAGCCCGAACGTTCAGGTCCCCGCACCCTTACGCTCACCCGCACTCCAGGACGTGCGTCAAGGGATTGAAGCGCCCGCCGTCACTCCCGAACCCCCGTTGTCCCCGCATCGACCGCCTGTCACATCGCTATCCACCGAGACCGGGATTCCCGCTGTGCGCGCCGATGGCGGATCCGTGGCGACACAAGTAGAAGTCTTGCGCCCTTTTACCTCCATCGTCGCCCTTGATGGGCAAGAGGGATCCTCTTCTGTGCCTCCTCACCTTCTGGTGCCCTCTCAACATGAAGAGGTGCGCGCCTGTGGTTCTCCTTCCTTACTTGAGGGAGAGCAGGCCCGAATGAGAGGGACGAATCTTACGGATGATCCCCGCGTCGCACGACAACCGACGGGACGCATCCGAACCGATCGAGAGATCGTCAAAGACGACCGGGCCGAGGTTCAGGTCGATCCCGGCGCCGTTGCGAACGTCGCACCGCTCGGTTCGGACGCTGCGTCGTGTGATCGGTCCTCTGTCCTGCGGATTGGCTCCACGTTGTTGCCCGCCGCCGACCTCCGAGTTGCGGCGCCCTCGGCGGAGTCGACGGTGACCGTCTCTGTGAAGGCCACGCTGCCGCCGCCGCCCGATGCCACCGACGTCACGACGACCTCTCCCGGCTTTATGGCTGTACAGGCTGACGTTGTGACTCATCCGACAGTGGATAGTTCGCAGGACGGCAGAGGTATGATGGCCGATATCGCGATCATCACCTCCCCGACGGACGACGGGTCCATAAACAGGCAGGTCCGGGGTGACAGTCCCGACGAAGCGCATGTTATGGCGGGCGACCAACTGGGGCGGGACAATCTCAAGAACCTTGGAGACGTAAAGAGCGATGGGATGGCCTCGATCGCTGTCATCCCTCACAATGACGGCAGTCAGGGCGACCTTCAAAGCGATGGATCTCATTCGGTTCGACGTGCGTCCCCTCAGGCCGCCGCAGTACGAGAGGTTCAGGACGGTGTCGGCCGCTCGGTCGTCGATCGGACAACCGATCAGGCTATCGACCCGTTGCGGTCGGCCGCTGTGATGGAAGACCGGGTCGACGGTGAAGGGGCGGTATCCGGGCGGATCCGGGAGCGCCGGTCGCCATGGCAGCGCCCGACGGAAGGAATCGAGACGTTCTCCGATCAGCCGCAGGTGCGCCGGCCGGATCAGCTCGAGGGTGAAGACATTCGCCGATACATACGGGTAGAGTGGGCGGACAGTCATCGAGCCGTCGTACGGCAAGGGACGGCGAGTGTCGGGGACACCCCGGACGGGCGACAGGAGCGGCCGGTCTCCGACGGGACGGACGGATGCCGTCCAGTCGATCGCGGCGCGCCTCCGTTCGACGACGGACGACAGGCACGCGTCGATCTCCCGGGTATCGCCGCTCCGCGGGAGGGACAGGTTCAGTCGGGACCGGCCGCGCCGCCGGTCCGTCCTCGGGCGCTTGTCGATCAGGTCGCCGAGCAGATTGTGACGATGGCCCGCCTAGGTCGGAGGAGCGAGGGCAGCCATGTACAGCTCCGGCTGCACCCACAGACGCTCGGCGAGGTGGTCGTCGAGGTCTCCTGGAAGGATATAGGGATCGTCGCAGCCATCAAGACCGACAACCACGTTGCGGGGGAACTCCTGGCTCATGACCTGGGTCGCCTCAGAAATGCCCTCGGCGAACAGGGGATTCCGGTTGCCGGTCTGGACGTCCAGGTTGGAGTCGATCTTCGTCAGTGGAACCATGCGGGGAACGGTCTTCACGCCGCGCCCGGCCCGGAGCACCCGCCGCCCGCGACGTCCTGGCATGATCCTCGACCGATGCTGTCGGTGATTCCCGCGATGGACCCGGATCGCCTGATCGATGTCAGAGTATAGGAGGTCAGCGGTCGGTGCTGAGCCGATCGCTGTCCTGTGCTCGCTCATAACCTGAGAAGATGGAGGGGACCAAGATGATTCCAATACTTGCCGCTATCGGGGTCGGCGTATTGGGTACGCTGGCAGAAAAGACCGCTGCGGCCCTTCTTAAGCGGGATCTCGGAGGCCGGATGGCCACTGATCCGACCGGGAGACCCTTCGACGCGATTCTGGGGCAGAGCCGGAGCGTGGCATCAACGCAATCGCCGCTTCTCGTCGCAGCCTCTCCAAGGCCGATGGGACCGCGCGTGGCCGGCGATCTGATCGGACGGAAAGTGGTGGCGAACGGATCGGTCGTCGAGCTACGAGGCTCGATCGCGACGGTGCTGCCGTATCGTCTCCCCACGACTGCCGCTGCCGTACAGATCGAGGTGCGGGACCTTCACGGGACGGTGGTCAGGACTGTGTCGCTCGGGCCGCGGCCAGGAGGCCTTCACCAGCTTCTCTTTGATGGGCGAGGGCTGCCATCCGGCCAATACCTGTATCGGGTGATCGCCACGGATGCGGTGGGTCAGCCGATCGCCGGCGCGAACACTGCCTCGGGGCGCGTGATGGGGGTCCGGTTGGAGAACGGCCGGCCGTTTCTCGATGTCGGACGCGCACTGGTACCGCTGTCCGCCGTCTATCACAATCAGTGACGATCAATGGTCAGCGATACAGGGGCGCCGCTTGCTGCGCCCTGTTTCGGGCAGGGTAAGCCCTGCGCTACATAACGGGAGAGATGATCGATGCAGATCACAAGTGAAAGTGCGATCAGTGCACACAGTACGCAGGGCGTAGGTGCCCCATCAAGCTCCATGCTCGACAGAGGGCTTGGAAAGGATGCCTTCCTGAAGCTGTTGGTGGCGCAGTTAAAGAACCAGAATCCGTTGAACCCGCTGCAGGGTACCGACTTCATTGCCCAGACCGCGCAGTTTACGTCGCTGGAGCAGTTGCAGCAGATCAATGCATCGCTTGCACAGCTCACCGCCGCCTCCGCCGGGACAGATCGTACGTCGCTGGACGCTGTCCTGGCCTCCGCCTACATCGGAAAGGTCGTGACGGCGAATGGGACCATCATCGAGCTTGGGGGTGGGGATCCGGGCACGTTGCGCTACGACCTGCCCAGTGCAGCGACGGTGACTATTCAGGTCAGCGACCTGCAAGGTAACTCGGTACGGACACTTCACCTTGGATCGCAACCGGCGGGCCAGGGGGCGGTGGCGTTCGACGGCCTCGGAGATGATGGGCGCCTGTTGCCGTCCGGGCGTTACCTGTACAAGGTCACGGCTGTTGATTCCTTCGGAGAAAGCGTGGCCGGCGCCGATACCGCCTCCGGCGTCGTGACAGGCATCACCTTCGAGGGGACTCAACCTTTTCTTCTTATAAACGGAAGCCTGGTTCCCTTGAACGCCGTCGCTCAGGTATCACTCCCATCACAGGGATGATAACTGAGATGTAGGGGCGCCGCTTGCGGCGCCCTATTCGGGCAGGGCAAGCCCTGTCCCTGCATAATAGGAGGGGTCATCGATGAGTACATTCAGCACCGCCATCACCGGGCTCAAGGCCTATCAGACCGACCTGGGCGTCATCGGCAACAACATCGCGAACACCAATACCGTAGGTTATAAGGCAAGCCGGGCGCAGTTTTCCGAGCTATTGGTCCAGACGCTTGAGGGGGCTACCCCGCCGACGGATACGAGCGGCGGCGTCGATCCGATGCAGATCGGCGCGGGCGTCATTGTGGGCGGCATCCTGAACATTCAGACGCAGGGGGCGATTGAACCGACCGGGCGGTCATCCGATCTGGCCGTGCAGGGTGAGGGGTTCTTCGTGCTGAGTAACGGCGAGAATCAGGTCTATACGCGGGTCGGCACCTTCGAACTGGATGCCAACGGCAACCTGGTCGATGCCGGGACCGGCCTGAAGGTCCAGGGAATCGATGGCGACATCTCTATCCCCCTGGGGAGTAACGCTGCCAAGGGGACCGAAGCGGTCGAGCTGGCCGGCAACCTCAACGCAAACGATGCGGCCGGTGAGACCGTTGACACGAGCTTCTTCATCATCGATTCCCTGGGCGGCAAGCATCAGGTGAATATTGCCTTTACAAGGGAGACACCGGCCAGTGCCGGCACATGGGATTATGAGGTGTCCGGGACCAATGGCGCCAGCTTTACCGGTGCCGCTTCAGGGGCTATCACCTTTGCGAGCGGCGGAGATATCGGCACCATGACAGGGCCGGGGTCGGCGGGAGGTCTTTTTACCTTCAACCCCGGGACCGCGGCGGCCTCCGGTCAGGAGTTGTCTATCGACTTCAGTGCGCTGACCGGATTTGCCTCCCTCTCGAACGTCTCCATGAAGCAGCAGGACGGACTGCCGCCGGGCAGCCTCAGCTCCTTCAATGTCGCCAGCGACGGGACGGTCAACGGGATTTATAGCAACGGACTGGTCACGGTCATCGACACACTGAAGCTGGCCAGCTTTTCAAATCCGGCCGGTCTGCTGCGACTGGCCAACGGCCAGTTCGGAGAGACCCCCAACTCAGGCGTAGCCCAATTCGGTGCTGCCGGAACCGGCGGGAGAGGAACGATCGTTGCAGGGGCGTTGGAACAGTCGAATGTCGACCTGGGGACGGAACTGGTCAACCTCATCATTGCCCAGCGGGGGTACGAAGCCAATGCCCAGGTGATCTCAGTAGCCAATCAGATCCAACAGACAACCCTCAACCTGTTGCGGTAGCAGGAGCAAAGCGCAGGGTGGAGGGTGTAGGGTGTGGGTATGGCGTTGATTACGGTCACAAGAGAGGTTGCGCCGGGGAGCCTCAGGGTACTCTACCTGCTGGCCGATCAGACGGGGTGCGGATGGTACCGGTGCCTGCTGCCGGGGATCTATCTGCGTAATCTCTACGGACTCGATACACGGGCCGCCGTGTCCTTAAGCGACGAGGTGAGGGCCTTTGCGCGGGATGCCGACATCATCGTCTGTCAGCGACAGCTCTCCGACGGGGTGTTGAAGTTTGTCCACGAGCAGAAGGCGCTGGGAAAGACGATCATCTATGAGTTGGACGACGACTTTTGGCACCTACCGGTGAAAAACCCGGTCTACCGATATTATCAAGCGGAAGGACTCGCAAGGCTTATGCGGTTCATTCGCGCGGCCGACGTCGTCACCGTATCGACCGAGCCGCTCAAACGAGTGGTCGACACCATGCACGATCAGGTGGTCGTGCTGCCTAATGCCGTCGATCCCGATCTGGCCGATGCGATCGTCGAATCATCCATGAAGCGGCACAGCTTCCGAGACGCGCGGGTCAGGATCGGCTGGTCGGGATCAAATTTTCACGAGGGCGATCTTGACGGCGCCATCGACGCCCTCATTCTGCTGGCGCAGCGTTCCGACGTCGTGTTGGTCTTTTTTGGCTGGGTGCCGACGCGGATACGGCGAGAGGTTGCCGCAAACAGCCTCGAGATCCACCCGTTCGTGCCCACCAACAGCTACTATCAGACGATGGCGGCCCTCCGCCTGGACATCGGCGTGGCGCCGCTGTGCGACAACCGCTTCAACGAGGCCAAGAGCAATCTGAAATATCTCGAATACAGCATATTCAAGGTGCCGACCGTGGCCTCCCCCGTCTATCCGTATACCCATACTATTACCGATGGAGAGGACGGTATTCTGGTGAAAAAGAATCGGCATCAGGAGTGGCTGAGACAGTTGACCAGACTGGTTGAGGACAGAGCGGAGCGAGATCGACTGGCCCACCACGCCTATGCCATGGTGAGAGACAGGTTTCATCTCAAGACAAATGTCAGGCGATGGTTGGATGTGTACGGGGGGCTCTGCCGTCGGTCCGGCGGAACGGCGATCCCGGCGTCGTGTGCGCTGCCGTCGATGGATCACCTACGTAAGGGCGCCGAGACGGTGGCGCTCTGTTGAGATCGATATGGATGGATTGACCTGACAATGGTTAAACTGAGCAGGATCAATGGCGTCGAGGTGACGGTGAATGCGGAACTGATCGAGACGGTCGAGGCGACCCCCGATACGATCGTCTCGCTGACGACGGGGAAGAGGTTGATCGTTGTGGAGAGCGTCGATCAGGTAGTCGAGAAGGTGATCGCCTATCGACGCGCGCTCGCAACACCCCTTTGTTCATGAGGGGAGTGCAGGAGGTGATGACAGGTGGCCGACGACGCAAAAGCTGGAAACCATGAGGCGGGTGGAACGGAGTCGTCCGGCGGAGAGGATAAGAAGACCTCGGCCGCAGGCGGTGGGAAGCTCATGGTCATTGCCATGCAGGCTGGGATTTTCATTGCATTGGCCGGTGTCGCCTTTGCGCTCAACATCTACCTCCTGAAGCCGATGCTGGTGGCTGACGGAAAGGAGCAGGTCGAGGCCGTCGAGGTCAAGCCGAAGGAGGAGCGCCATGCCGGAAAGATTCTTCCGCTTGATCCGGCCATTGTCAATATTGCCGGGACGAACGGACGTCGCTATCTGAAGGTCACCGTCCAGATCGAAATTCCGGCAGAAGAGGAGCTGGTGAAGGAGGTCGAGGCGCGCAAGCCCCTCTTAAGCGATCGGCTGATCGAGATCCTGACCGGGAAGCCGCTGGAAGAGGTAACGAGCGCCGGGAGCCTACAGGCCCTGAAGCAGCAGATCGCACAGCAGTTCAGCAAGGAGTTGGGGGCCGATCGGCTGCAGAATGTCTATCTTACCGAGTTCGTGATCCAGTAGAGGCGTCGTTCGTTTCTGCGCCTGCCGTCCAATATTTCATATCGTCCATCCCATTTCCCCTGTCCCGTGCCTCGTCCCCGCCGCAGCGATACGGCCAATTCTTTTCCATGTGATCAGATTTCATCGCCCTCGCTATCTCCCTGTCATTGTGCACTTTCAGAGGCTGTTGCCGCTGAGGCGGTGAACTATTGATCGCGCCGATCGACGGGGGGTCCGTCAAAGCCTCTGATCCGCTCGAAAATCACACCTTCCACCGCCAGTTTGTCCAGCTTCTGCTGGCACTGCACTTGCTATACATCCCCGTAGAGCAATCACTGGATGCCGGTCACTAACCACGGAGCACTGCTGGTCCGATGAGTGAGATCCTGACACAGGAAGAGATCGATTCGCTGTTGTCGGCGGCCGCCAAGGGGACCGTCCCGACCGTCGCCGCCGCCACCCAGGTCAAGCGACCATTTATCCGGTACGACTTCCGCCGGCCCAACCGGATTTCGAAAGAGCAGCTTCAGGCCCTTCAGATGCTTCACGGCCGCTTCGCCAAACAGATGGGGGGGTCGCTCTCGCCGCTGCTGAGGACCTTCGTCGAGATTCGGCCGACCCTGGTCGAACAGATCGCGTATGCCGAATACATCGCATCGGTCAGCTATCCCGCCTGTCTGGGGATCTTCGGAATGAGACCGCTTAAGGGCGGCGCCATTGCCGAACTCCCGCCGCGGTTGATCTTCTACATCATCGATCGGATCCTCGGGGGGGCCGGACGTATCCCCGATGTCGCGCGAGAACTCACCGAGATCGAACGCGCGCTGGTATCTAAGCTGTTCCGGCATACGCTGGAGGACCTGCGGAGCGCCTGGAGCCGCGTCGACCTCTTTCAGTTTGAGCTGTTGAATCTGGAGGTCAATCCCGGCTTCCTCCAACTCGCCGCGCCGACCGACATGGTCATCCTGATCGGTTTCGACGTAAGGATCGGCGAGGTCGAGGGGGTGATGAACCTGTGCTTCCCCTTGTCCATGCTGGAGCCGGTGCTTCCGAGTCTTTCGTTGCGACGATGGATCGCGGGTCACAGGGAGGAGATGGATGAGGGGGCCTCGGGCGAGATCGCCCGGGCCATGCCGGTCGTCGGGCTCAGCGTCCGAGCGTTGCTTGGATCGATCCCGTTGACGGTCCATGAACTCAGCCGTCTCAACGTCGGTGATATCGTACGCCTGGATATGGGAGCGTCGTCCCTCGGCGTCCTTGAGGTGGAGGGGGTCCCGAAATATGTCGTCAAGGTCGGGACCTCGCGCAGAAAGCGGGCTGTTCAGCTTGTCGCGGATATGTCAGAGGGGAGATCGACGAATGGCGTCCACCACTGACCAACACAATCAGGCGACGTCCTCGGCATTGGAGCGGCACGGGAAGCTCGTCTGTGAGGCCGCATCCAAGGTCTTCTCGGCCCTATGCGGTCGGCCGGTCCAGCTTACGGTGGATCGGATGGTTCCGGGATCGCCCTCGACGCTGAACCCGCTGCTGCCTGGACCGTGCATCGGCATGACGATACGGGCGACCCAGGGTCTTGTCGGGACGCAGCTCTTGATCTGGCGGGCGTCCGACGCCGTGACCCTGGCGCACCTGATTCTGGGAGAGGAGCCCGCATCGGGGGCGGAATTGTCTGCGGATTGCCGTGACGCGCTCTCGGAGGCCGTGAATCAGATCAGCGGAAGCCTGGGCACCGCGATGCGAAGCGCGTTAGGGAGACCGGTGACCTTCGAGGCGGAGGCTGTGGCGGACGGGGTCGAGGCCGGGGCCTGCCTTGCGGTATTCCGCGACGAGGCGCCCGCTCCGTGGCTCTGCGTGGCACGTATCATGCGTGACGGTTCAGTGTCGGGGGAGGCGGTGTTAGTCGTCTCCCCGTCTCTGCTGCCGGATGCGGAACAGGTTCAGACCGATAACGATAGCGTGACGGCGAAGGAGGGTGCGGTGTCTGCAACGTCTGCCTCAACTCACAGTCCGTTTGTTCCCCTGAGCGGGGGGGAGCAACGGGTCGGATCTACCAACGGAATCGATATGCTGCTCGACGTCAATCTTCAGGTCAGCGTGGAACTTGGCCGGACCCGGCTTCAGATCCGGGAGATCCTCCAGCTCGGGCCGGGATCGATTGTCGAACTGGATAAACAGGCCGGCGACGCGGTGGATATCCTGGTGAACGACAAGCCGATCGCGAAGGGCGAGGTCATCATCATCGACGAGAACTTCGGGGTCAGGCTGACCAGTATTACGAGCGTCGCCGATCGGATCAAGAACCTGCGATGAGACGGAAACGGGGTGTAATGTGGGTGGCGGTTGTACTCTGGTTGATAGCGGTGCCGTCATCCGCAGGGAGCGCCGAGTTGCCGCAAGGCGCACAGGTGAGCGAGCCGGCGTCGATTGTCGATCCCCAGCCGCTTGATCTGCCGAGCTATCGCGATCCAGAAAGTCCGCTGCCGGAGGCGGGGGTGACCTCGCAGGTCTTTACCGCGCTGGGGACCGTACTGGGTGTCCTGGCGCTCGGCGTCTACCTCTATAAACGGGTTGTGCTGCGCGGGCCGCGCGGCGCCAGTCGGGACGGGACGGTCCGGATCCTCGGTCGGACCTATCTGGGCCCGAAGGAATCGTTGTGTCTCGTACAGGTCGGAACCGACGTCTTGCTGTTGGGTCACACCGGTTCTGGGATTACGCTCTTGCATACGCTTCCGTCGAGCGTCCTAACTGCGCCGTCCGACGGCGGCGTCGATGAGGCATCCATCGGCCCGATGGAGGGAACCGAGCATCGCGCTCCGTCGGGATGGGCGCGAGAACGGAAGGGTGCGCTGGACGGGCTGGAGGGTCGGTTGAGACGACTGAACAGGCTGTGGGGATCCGGAGGTGCGAACTGATGGGGGCCGGACTGCTGGTTGCGGCGTCGCCGCTCGTTGCGGGATCCTCCTCGTTTGTTCCGCTCCCGCAACTGCCGTTGGTAACGGGCGACACGGGGGGTACGGAGCCGACGATGGCCGTACAGATCGTCATCCTGCTGACGCTGTTGTCCCTGGCGCCGGCCCTCGTGATCATGCTGACCTCGTTCTCCAGGATCATCATCGTCCTCTCCTTCCTGCGGACGGCCATGGGGACCCAGCAGATGCCGCCCAATCAGGTCCTGATCGGACTGACGCTGTTTCTGACGCTGTTCATTATGGCGCCGGTGGGCGAGCAGATCAATCGGGAGGCGCTGCAGCCCTATCTGAGTCGGCAGCTTTCTCAGGAGACGGCGCTCGAGCGCGCGATGCAGCCGCTTCGGGCGTTCATGTTCAAGCAGACGCGGGAACGGGACCTGGCCCTCATGGTCCATCTGGCGCGACTGGAGCGTCCAAAAGACCGCGCAGCCGTCCCTACGCGGGTGCTGGTGCCGGCCTATGCCATCAGTGAACTGCGGACCGCCTTTCAGATCGGATTCGTCCTGTTCATCCCCTTCCTCGTGATCGATATGGTGGTCTCGAGCGTGCTCATCTCAATGGGGATGCTGTTTCTTCCCCCTCCGGTGATCTCGTTTCCGTTTAAGTTGCTGTTGTTCGTCCTGGCCGACGGGTGGCATCTGGTGGTGCGCTCGCTGGTGATGGGATTCCAGTGAGGCGGAGGTCCGCATGAATCCACAGGTCGTCCTTGATCTGGGCACGCAGGCCTTGCAGCTTATCCTGCTGCTGTCGGCGCCCATTCTGGCTGCCGGCCTCATTATAGGGCTGCTGGTCAGCATCTTTCAGGCGGTGACCTCGATCCAGGAGGCCACGCTCGCCTTTGTTCCGAAGATTGTGGTGGTGTTCGTGGCGCTCATCCTCTTTTTGCCGTGGATGATGAAGACGATGCTGTCATTTACCGCATCGCTGCTCATCAATCTGCCGCTATACGGACGGTAGCGATCACATGGGGCTGACGATGCGGTACGGGGCCTTGGGAGTATGACGATGGATCCGATGGTGGTGTCCGCCTGGAGTTCGCCGTCGTTTCTGTTGGTCCTCTTCCGTCTCGGGGGTCTGTTCCTCTCCGCGCCGATCTTTGCAGGCAACCACCTTCCCATCTCCTTCAAGGCCGGTTTGGCCCTCTGCCTCGCCGTCAGTCTCTACCCGTTGCTCGGTCACGGCGTCCTCCCTGCGCGCGACGTGGAGCCGTTGTCGTTGCTGCTGAGCATCATGGGGGAGGTTGCGGTCGGGGTCGTGATCGGGCTGGCGGCGCGACTGCTGTTCGTGGGGATCAGTCTGGCGGGGGAGATGGCCGGGGTACAGATGGGCCTCGGCATCGCCAACGTCATTGATCCGCAGTTCCCGCAACAGGCCTCAGTGGTCGCACAATTCCTGGAACTGATGACGGTACTTACGTTTCTGACGCTCCATGGACACCACGCCTTTCTGGAGGCGATCTGGGCCAGCTTCGACTCGATCCCGCTCGGGATGTTTTCCGGGGCGGCGGCTGCTGGGGCCGCCTCGGTTCTGGTCGCGTTGTTCGGCAAGAGTCTGATCCTGGCGGTCAAACTCTCCTCCCCAATCATGGTGGCGGTGCTGATTACCAACGTCGCCATCGGGCTGTTGGCGCGGGTGGTGCCGCAACTGAATTTCTTCGCGTTCGGCCTCACGGTGACCTTTGTCATCGGTCTGCTGGTCCTGCTGGTCTCGTTCCCGCTCCTTATCCACCTGATCGGGATCAGCCCAGGCCAGGTTCGCCTCGAACTGTTTACACTGCTGCGGAGCCTCTCATATGCCACCAGATGACGGTAAGGAGCGGACTGAAGCGGCGACAGGTAAACGTCGCCAGGAGGCCAGGGCCCGCGGCCAGGTTGCGCGCAGCCAGGAGATCAACTCGGCGTTGCTGTTGCTCAGCGGCACACTGATCTTCTACCTGCTCAGTGACACGCTGGTGGCCAACCTGGTCGAGTTCATGCGCCATCACCTGGGACGAGACCTCGGCGGCGAACTGACCGTACCGCGGGTTCATCAGGCGATGCGCAGTACCTCGTTGCTGATGGCGGCGATGCTCGCGCCATTTATGGGCGCGTTGGTTGTGGTGGCCTGCGCCGCGAATGTTGCGCAGGTCGGCTTCATGGCGAATTCGACCGCCTTGTCGCTGAAGTGGGAGCGGTTGAACCCAACGGCAGGATTCGGACGACTCTTCGGGCCGGGGCGGATGCTTGCGGAGTTGGTCAAGTCCTCCCTGAAATTCCTCCTGGTCGGTTTTATCGTCTATCGGACGCTCAACGGCCATCTGTCGGAGATCCCGCTCCTCCTCGATATGACCCCGATGCAGACGCTGACCTGGTTGGGTCGGATCTGTTTTCAACTTGCGCTCCGCGTCAGCCTGGTGTTTCTGGCGCTGGCCGCCATGGATTACGGCTGGCAGCGGTGGCAGTTCGAGAAATCGATCCGGATGACGCGGGAAGAGGTGAAGGAGGAGGCGAAGCAGACCGAAGGTGATCCGGTCATCAAGGGACGAATCAAGAGTCTGCAACGGCAGGCGGCCATGCAGCGGATGATGGCGGATGTCCCGAAAGCGGACGTGGTCGTCGTGAACCCGATCCATTTTGCGGTGGCCATGCGGTACGATGCGACCTCGATGGAGGCCCCGACGGTGGTGGCGAAGGGCGCCAGACTGGTGGCCGAACGGATCGTCGAGACGGCCAGGGCTCACGGGGTTCCGATTGTGGAGGATCCCCCCCTGGCCCGCGCCCTGCACAAATACGTGGCTATCGGTCGACAGATTCCGATCCATCTGTATAAGGCGGTGGCGGAGATCCTGGCCTATGTCTATCGGATGAGCGGAACACGAAAGAGGGCGTGATGAAAGCGACCCACGCCGTACGTCTGACGCCGTTATTGCAGGGTGATGTCCTGGTCGCGCTGGCCAGTATCGGCATCCTCCTGACGATGCTGGTGCCTATCCCGCCGCTTCTCCTCGACCTCCTGCTTGCCGCCAACATTACGCTGGCGCTTCTGATCTTCGTCCTCTCGCTATATATCCTGCGCCCGCTCGATCTGTCCGTGTTTCCGTCGCTCTTGCTGGTGCTGACGTTGTTCCGTCTGTCGTTGAACGTCGCCTCAACACGCCTGGTCCTGTTACACGGCAATGAAGGCACGGCGGCGGCAGGCCGCATCATCAACGCGTTCGGGAGTTTCGTAGTGGGTGGCAGCTACATCGTAGGGGCGGTCGTCTTTGGGATCCTGGCCGTGATCCAGTTCATGGTCATCACCAAGGGCGCGGGGCGAATCGCCGAGGTCTCCGCCCGCTTCACCCTTGATGCCATGCCTGGGAAACAACTGTCGATCGATGCCGAGTTGAACGCCGGGCTGATCAACGAGCAGGAGGCTAGGGCGCGCAGGCTGGAGATCTCGAGGGAGGCCGACTTCTACGGCGCGATGGACGGCGCCAGCAAGTTCGTTCGAGGTGACGCGATCGCCGGGATGATCATTATCGCGATCAATATCCTGGGTGGTTTGGCCGTCGGCGTCCTGCAAAACGGGATGGATCTGATGGAGGCGCTGCAGACCTACACGCTGCTGACGGTCGGCGACGGTCTGGTGGCGCAGATTCCGGCCCTGGCGATCTCGACGGCGGCCGGTATCGTGATGACGAGGGCCGCCTCCGAAGCGGAGCTCAGTTCCACGCTGGGCCGCCAGATACTCTTTCACCCCAAGCCGCTCGGAATTACGGCGGGCGTCCTCCTGTTTGTCGGGCTGATTCCGGGCATGCCCTTCCTGCCGTTCTTCATGGTGGCGGGGCTTGTCGGCGCCGTTGCGTATTCCAGGGTCAAGACCCGGTCGTCAAAGGGTGGACGCGGCGACGGGGAGAGTGGAGAGGAGGGATCGGTGGCGCCATCGGGTCCGGAAAAGGTGGAGACGCTCCTGCCGCTCGACCTGTTGACGTTGGAGGTGGGGTACGGTCTGATCCCGCTGGTGGACGCAAGCCAGGGTGGAGACCTCCTGGATCGAATCAAACTGATCCGCCGCCAATTCGCCCTCGATATGGGGTTTGTGGTCCCGCCCGTCAGGATCCGCGACAACCTGTCGCTCAGACCCAACAGCTACAGTGTCAAGATCAAAGGGGTGGAGGTTGCGCAGGGCGAGGTCCTGGTCGGGCACTTCCTGGCCATGGACCCGGGGACAGCCCAGGAGGCGTTGGATGGGATCGAGACCCAGGAGCCGACCTTCGGGCTGCCGGCACGGTGGATCAGTGCGGCGCTCAAGGAGCGCGCTCAGGTCGTCGGCTATACCGTCGTCGATCCCTCGTCGGTTGTGGCTACCCACCTGTCGGAGATCATACGAAGGGAGGCGCGGGAGTTGGTTGGTCGGCAGGAGGTGCAGGCGCTTCTCGACCACATCAAGCAGACCCATCCCGCCCTGGTGGATGGGATCATTCCCGCTCAGCTTTCGTTGGGCGCCCTGCAGCGGGTGTTGCAGGGGCTGTTGATGGAGGGGGTGTCGATCCGGGATCTTCCGACGACCCTCGAGGCACTGGCCGATTACGCGCCGTACACCAAAGACCCGATCTTGCTGATCGAATATGCGCGACAGGCGCTGGCCAAATCGATCTGTCGATCGCTCATGGCGCCGGACGGCGGGTTGGCGGTGCTGACGCTCGGACCGTCCATCGAACAGGCGTTGGCCGATGCGGTCATACAAAATGAGCAGGAGAGCTATCTGGCGCTGGAACCCAGACTGGCGCAGAAGGTGGTCGAGGCCGTTGCCAAAGGGGTGGAACAGACTCTGCCGCTTTCCGGGCAGCCGGTCTTCCTCTGTACGGCCGCGGTCCGCCCGCACCTGCGACGCCTGATCGAACGGTATCTGCCGCAGGTGACGGTCCTGTCGTACAGCGAGATCGGACCGCGCGTATCGGTGAAGGTCCTCAAAATGGTGGAGTTGTCCGATGCATCTTAAGCGATTTCGCGCCGCAACGATGGATGAGGCGTTACGCCAAATCGGGGAAGAGTTGGGCCCGGAGGCGGTCATCCTGCACACCAAGAGCATTCCGCTCGCCGATGGTCTGTCGTTTACCCGACGACAGGGGGTGGAGGTCATGGCGGCGCTGGACGGTGATCCCCCCAAAGTGTCAAGTGTCAAGTGTCAAGTGTCAAGTATTGACTCAACACTCAACACTCAACACTCAACACTCAACACCCCAACTGCTGAAGCGACGGCGCCGACTCCACCTGAGCTTGAGATATTGCGACGCGAGCTTGAGCAGGTCAAAGGGATGATATCCGGTCTCTACGGCCGAGGGCCCCTGCCGCCCGATCTGTCGCCTGCGCTCGGCCGGATCTACTGGTCGTTGCTGGTCCAGGAGGTCGAGGAGGGAGTAGCCCGTCGGTGGGTCGCCTCCGTGAGGGATGGACTTCGAGAGGCGGCATCCTCCGACGCGGCGCCGGTGTCGTCCGTGCTTGCCGAGGTGTTGGCTCGAGAGGTCGTCAGGACGCCCATATCGTACGCGGGTTCCGGGCGTCGGGTCGTAGCGCTGGTGGGGCCGACGGGGGTCGGCAAGACCACAACGATCGCCAAGCTGGCGGCCGCGTGTCATTTCCGTGAAGGGAAACGGGTGGCGCTGATCACCACCGACACCTATCGGATTGCCGGCGCCCAGCAACTCAAGAGTTACGCCGAACTGATCGGACTGCCCTTCTGTGTGGCGCCGCTGCCGGCGGATCTGAGGCGGGCATTGACGAACGATCGAGATGCCGATGTGATCTTTATCGATACGGTTGGACGGAGCGCCAGGCGGCAGGACCAATTGGAGGAGTTGGCGACCTATGCCCGCCGCGACGACGGATACGAGGTCCACCTGGTCCTGAGCGCAACCACCAAGCGGGCCGACCTGCTGCAGGCCGTCGAGGGGTACAGGCCGCTTCATTTCAGTTCCATTATTGCCACCAAGATCGATGAAACCGCGACCGTAGGGCCGATGTGCGAGGCCGCACTGGCGGCGGCTGTTCCCATTTCGTATTTTACAACGGGTCAAGAGGTTCCGGACGATATCGAAGAGGCGCAGCCGTTACGGCTGGCGCGGCGTCTGGTCGGTGAGTCGGAGCGCAGGGAGGAGGGATGAGGCAGGTGCAGGATCAGGCATCGAAGCTTCGAGAGGGTATGACCGCCACCGAGGGCAGACTCCGAACGATTGCGATCACCAGCGGCAAGGGAGGCGTCGGCAAGACCTCCTTGGCCGTGAATCTGGGAATGCTGTTGGCCGGGGAAGGGCGCCGTGTAGCCCTGTTCGACGGCGATATGGGTCTTGCCAATGTCGACGTGCTGTTGGGGTTGACGCCGAAGTATACGCTGCGCCACGTCGTCGAAGGACACAGGGAGCTTCGCGACATCATGCTGCGTGGGCCGAATGACCTGTACGTCATTCCGGCGAGCCGGGGGGTCGAAGCGATGGCCAATCTCGCCCCCGCGGAGCAGGCCACGCTGTTGGGACGATTGGGACAACTGGAGGGGCTGGTCGACATCCTGTTGCTGGATACCGCAGCGGGCATCTCGCCCAACGTCCTCAGCCTGCTGCTTGCGGCCGACGAGACGATCGTCGTCACCGTTCCGGAACCCACCGCCATCACCGATGCCTACGCGGTGATCAAGGTCCTGTCGCGCCACCGCGCCGATCCGCGCGCGGGCATCCTGATGAACATGGTGGACGGGGCCTCGCAGGCCGAGGCGTTGTTTGAGCAGTTGCGGCGGGTCATCCGGCACTTCCTCAAGGTGGAGGTCCGCTTTGTGGGCCATGTCCTGCGGGATGAGTGCGTGGGCCGGGCCGTTTGCGAGCAGAAGCCGTTCTCGGTCTGTTTCCCCTATGCGAAGGCCTCGCGCTCGCTGGCCGAACTGGCGCGAACGTTGACGGCATCGGGCTGCCACGCGCCACAGACGGAGCCCTTCTGGGATCGAATGGTACATTGGGCCGCGCACCTGTAAAAAAGGTGGATAGACTGTAGGCTGTAGGGGTTGAGCCTAACAGGCTACAGTCTACAGCCTAAGCTCCTGTTCTGAGGAACCATGGACATTACGCGGGACGACTGGAGAACATATCGCCGGACCAAGGATCCCGGGCTGAGGGATCGGTTGATTACGGCGTATATCGGTCTGGTGCGCCAGGTCGCCGGGCGGCTCTCGCTGCAATTGCCGTCATGCGTCGAGCTGGACGATCTGGAAAGCGCCGGCGCGGTGGGCCTGATGACCGCTGTCGAACACTATGACCCCGACCAGCCGTCGGAGTTCGCCACCTATGCCCAGCACCGGATCCGCGGCGCGATTCTCGACGATCTCAGGGCGCAGGATTTCGCGCCCCGTTCGCTCCGCGCGAAGGCGCGGGAGATCCAGCAGACACTGCTGCGGTTGGAGGCCGACCTCGGACGGGAACCGGGCGATGACGAGGTGGCCGCGGCGCTTGAGATCGATCTGGAGAGTTACTGGCGTACCCTCGGAGAGATCCGGGGGATGGTGTTGATGTCGCTCGATGAGCCGGGCGTTGAGGCCGACGGTTCGGAGAGCGATCGGCCCATGTGGGAGCTGCCGGATACCGTGTCTCGCGATCCGTCCGTTATGACGGTCCGTAGGGAGCGTGTGCAGCTTCTGGGCCGCATCATCGAGGGGCTACCGACTCAGGAGCGGATGGTGCTTACCTTGTATTACGTCGAGGAACTCACGATGAAGGAGATCGGTCGTGTGCTCGAGGTCTCGGAATCGCGGGTCTCACAGATCCATACCTCTGCCATACTCCGGATGCGGGCGCGACTGCTTCAGATCAGGATCCGCCGGGAGGACCTGATGACCGAGGAGAGCGTGACCTTTACGCTTCGTGAGCTGGTATTGGCCGTGTTCTTGAGCGCGGGTCTGCTGGTTGGAGGATGCGCATCGTCGACCCCTCCGCCCGTACCTCAGCCGGTCGTCATCCCCAGGGAGGGTCGGACTGTGGTGCTGCCGGCGTTGGTGTCCGTCGAGGATCGACCGTTGGTCGAGGAGGTGGCCAGGCTCTTCGTTCTTGAGTTGTCGCGTGCCGGGATCGACGTCCGGGGACCGGACTGGCTGCGGGAGGAGGCCCGATTGCGAGGCTGGGAGTGGCGCATCGACCACTCGGTCTCAATCGACGACCCGACACCCGACACCCGACACCCGACACCCTTCGTCCCCGCAATCGACTGGGCTGCGCTCGGGGTCCGACGGGCCATCGTCGTCGATCTGTACGGTGTTGATCAGTATTGGGACGGAACGGCCAGGGTGACGAGGGTTGGGGTTGAGGCAAGACTTGTGGCGCTGCCGGCCGGCGCGTTGCTGTGGGCCGAAAAGATCGCACCGGGAAGCGCCGGGACGGCCGGCTGGTCGTTTGAACGTGCGACCCGCATCGCGGTGCGAAGGCTAGTGGAGAGTATCCGGTGATATGGTGTCGATGATGGACGGTCTGTCTCGGGTCAACGAGTCTGTGCCGGATGTCGGCGCGCTGCAGCGCGTATCGGAGTCGCGCGGGGATGGGAAGGACACGCCGCGAGGGACGCCCCGGCGCAGGCCGAAGCGGGGTGGGTCCGGTGCGGCGACGGCATCGGGTGACCGGCCGCTGCCGCCTGGGCCGGCTGAGGGGCAGTCTGTTGATCAGGAATGCTCAGAAGCCTGCTACAGTCGGGAGCAGACCATCACCTCGATCCCGCCCAAGGGTCGGCTCATCGATATCGCAATCTGAACAGCGACCGTGATGAGAGGAGTGGCACATGAGCAATTGGATCGCGTCGATCGTAAGGGACGTTGATACCTATTTCTTTACGCTTGGAGCGCAAGAGGCCGTCGTGCTCGGCCTGCTGACCGTCGCGTTGGTGAGCCTCTGTGCGGCGTTCGTTCTGGTGAGACGACGACTGCATGGGGCAACCCTGCACGCAGAGCCAGCGAGCGTTGAGACCTGCAGAGAGGCGACGCCTGCGGCCGCCGACCTGGCGGCGGCGCAGGCAGAACTGCGAGAGCTGGTTCGGGAGTTTTCGGCGCTGGCAGCGCAGGTGCTGCGAACGGCCGACCGGTATCAGGCGCTTCCGCAGCGACCGGAGGCGGGGGGGGCGGCCCTGCAACTCCTCGACCTGGGCCTCAGCCCTGCCGAAGCGGCTCGGGCGACCGGGATGACGATGGGGGAGGTGGCGCTGCTGATGAATCTTCGGAAGGCGAGGGCGTCGATGCTCCATCTCCCGGCGATGGCCTCGGTCGGGGCGGATGGTCCGACGGAGAACATGAGCCGCGGTCACGACACGAGCGACGGCGGTTCGGCAGAGGAGAACGGGAATGGACGTCAGGTGGGCTGCTGAGCGCCATGCGGGGGCGGAAGGTCCGATCGGGAATGCCGGTAGGCCCGACCGCGTCGAGCTGGAATCAAGCAGGTCACGGTTTCCGCATCTGCTGACCGAGGCCGGCGCCCGGATGGACGAGACAGCGAATGGGCGTGACGTTGCGACGGCGACCGACGCGCGAACCATTCGCATCGTCCGTCCCGGCGATACGCTATCCCACATGGTCCAGGCAGCGTTGCGTGAGAGCGGTGCCTCGGCGGATGTCGAGATCCTCTACCGCACCGTCGGTATCGTCGCCAGGGCCAATCGGCTGACCGATCCTGATCGCATCCGTCCCGGTCAGGCCATCGATTTCTCCGCGGTACTGTCCGGCACGAGGGGGAGCCGGCGCGATATCGGGCTCCATCGTCATGCAGCGGTTGCAGAGGCGAGTATACCCCCCGCCGGCATCCTGCACGGCCTGAGGGCCTTGATGCAATCGTTCGCGGGTCGATTGAGCTCCTCATTCGGTCCTCGAATCGATCCGGTTACCGGTGTGAGGGCCTTTCATGCGGGGGTCGATATCAGAATGCCGGCCGGATCGCTGGTCTATCCGGCGGCGCCTGGCCGGGTCATCTTCAGCGGGCGAACGGTCGGTTACGGTAATCTGATTGTCCTGGCGCACACGGGAGGGTTCACGACGTCGTATGGCCACAATGCGTCCAATCTGATTCCGGTCGGGGTTGTGGTGGATCGGGAAATGCCCATTGCCGTTGTCGGCGCAACGGGGAGGGCCACCGGACCGCACCTGCACTTTGAGCTTCGCAAGAACGGCTACCCCATCGACCCGATGGTCGGAAGTCCAGAATCGGAAGACAGACGTGAGCAGCAAGATCTGTAAGGATCTGAAGGTGAGGGTCGAATGGACCGATCCTCCCGCTTCGATGACGGGGACCATCCTGCGCGCCGATTCGCAGACACTGGTTGTGTCGCTGGCGCCTGAGGGGGTTGGGGATCGGCCGGCGACATCCTTGCGTGCGGCGAAAACGGTGCGGATCTCTGCGGCGGCCGACGATGCCCTGTATTGCTTTGACTCGACGCCGCTGCAATCATCCGGCCTCTTGCTGCATCTGACGCCCCCACGGGAGATTTGCAGGGTTCAACGTCGGGAGGATGTGAGGCAACCGTGCCTGTTGGACGTCGAGTTGGTCATACCGAGAGGCGGGCAGAAAACGGCCACGTCGCGCGCGACAGCGGTCAACATCAGTCGCGGCGGGTTACTCATTGTGTTCGACGGGCGCCTCGGGACAGGGGATACGGTTCAGCTCTCGATGACGCTGCCCGGCGGCGAGCCGCCCATCCGGGCCGACGCGATGGTCGTGCGGACCGAACCGTTTTTACGTCTTGGGCAACAGCGATTGAGGGTCGCACTCCGTATTACGGGTCTGCCGAGGCCGGACGAGCGACGGCTGTCCCAGTTTATTACGCGGTGCCAGGTCAAGGCGCGCAGCGGCGTCGCGTAAGGGCGTACGGGCGCCTTCCATTGAGCGCGTGTGGCAGCTATCCGGGCGATTGAACGTCTCTGGATGGATCGCGCAACGAGGACGGTGATACGTTGGATTACCGCTTCTGCGCGTTGACTCGATACACAAAAGCCAGGATCTCGGCGACGACCGCATACAGCTCCGGCGGGATGACCTCGCCGATGTCGAGTCTGGCGAGGACTTCCACCAGATCCGGATCCTCTTTGATGTACACGCCGTGCGTCCTGGCGAGCGCGATAATCTTTTCTGCGATGTGTCCGCGGCCGGAGGCGACGACCTCGGGCGCCGCGTATTCGGCAGCGTCGTACTTCAGGGCGACGGCCCGCTGCACGTCAGGTGAAGATCGTCGGCGTCTAGCCACGGGTCGGTTCTCCATCCTTCGCAAGATCTCTGTTTGGCTCGTCATTGCGAGCGACCAACGGGAGCGCGGCAATCTCAGCGTTCTTAAGATTGCAGAGAACGGTGGGATTGCTTCGTCGCTGCACTCCTCGCAATGACACAACTCGCTACGCCTGTACGTCGATCTTGAACAGACTAGGCGAGGACTCGCCTTCGACGGGCGCATCAGCCGAGCGAGTTGTGACGCTGCGTATCGAATCTACGGTATAGCCGATTTGTTGCAGACGCCCTTCCAGCTCATGCGACGACTCCTGGAATAGGTTTGTCGCGTCCTGGCGTGAGCACTCAATCCGGCACCGCAGATGCTTCCGGTACAAATCTACATGGATATCGACTGATCCTAAGGAGCTCATCTGAAGCAGAAACGCCAGGTGCGCATTATCGGGGTTCACCCGCTTGTGGCGGTCTTGCTGCTGGTAATAGAGTCGCACCTCGGCGGTATCGGTCGCGTCCTGGCCGGCGGCGGCGATCGGCAGATGGAACAGGTAGTAACCCTGGACCTGGTTAGGCGGAGGCATGCCGGCGTTCGTGAGTTGATCCGCTTCAATCACCGAGATGAGTTCGCGGATCGTCGTCTGAAGTGCATGGAGCGTCGGCACGGCCGCATGGTGGTGCGGCAACTCGGCGGCAGCGTGAGCCAGCGTATCGTCGAGACGGGCGAGCTGCAGCCGGAAGTCGTAGGTCGCCTCTTGAGGGCGGCGTTGCGTCGGCGATGGGAGCGTATGGCGTGTATCCGCTTGTGCAAGCTCCGGATGGTCCTCTGATGCCGGCAGTGGTGTGATGATGACGGCCTCTGTCTTTGTGGCGGGTAGCTGTATGCTTGTCCAATCGGTTGATCGGTCGGGAGGAGAGACGACCGTATCGGGTTCTGTGAGCAGCCGCGCGAGACGCGCTTCTGTAGGTGTGCCGGTCTGATCCAGCACCTGGCGGATCAGCGCGGCAGATGCCTGGCCGCCGGCATGGTCCGGCATGAGCAGCGGCAGATCCTGCAAGACCTGTTGTACCAGGGCGAACAGGGGCCGCGGTAGCGCCGCGAGCGTGCTGTCTTGCGCCGTCAGCAAGATCAGCTCAACCAGTTGAGTTGCGAGTGTTTGCACACCAGCGCCAAGGCCGTTCGGCTGCCGCAGAGCGGCCTGTGCCAGTTCCAGACTCTGGGGTGTAACGGGGAGATCCCTGACCATAAGAAAGATCGCCGCATCAGCCTCCTCGGCCGTAGGGGGCCGGATGAATGAGAGCGCGTTTCGTGCGGCGAGTACGATCCTATTGGTGACCGGGAGCGCTTGGCGGATCAGTGCGCGGGCGATCAGTAGGTTGATGGGATCTGCCGCCAATCGTTGCTCGGCGAGCAGTTGAGTCACGTCTTGGTCGGTGAACGCTTGATGGGCTCGCGTCGCGCTGTCGGTCTCTAAGGCGATCTGCAGGGTCATTCGATCCGGCTGGACCTTGCGTACGACCAGGTCCAGGACCTGTCCAACCTGGACCGGTAGCGGGCTCTCGGCCGCGATTTGCTCCCCCAACAGCGCGATCAGTATCTGGCTGCCTCGTACCGCAAGTACTCGACCACGAAGCACCTGACCCGGCTCGAGTCGCGGGAGCGGGACGCTCACCTCGCGCAGAGGCGCGGTGAGGGTCTGGAAACGGGCGAGTAGAGCCGAATCGATCCTTGCTGTCACAGAGGCTTCTCCCGCGCAGGCTATTCAGTGACGTAGATATGCGGCGATACAACGCCGGTCGGCGTAGATATCGCTCTACATCTATTATCGACGAGCTGTGGACACGACTTGATAGAACCGTGGGCCGCGTGCGAATATGTTAGAGATAAATCGTTCGTCGGGCCATCCCGCGCTCCCATTTGGTGTCTGTGTTGTCATCGAAGAGGAGCGCCTCGTCGGCTGAAACGATCTCCCAGGCTCCCGCCTCGATTTCGGCCTCAAGCTGACCTGACGCCCAACCCGCATAACCCAGCGCAAAGAGACTCCGGCGTGGTCCGGTTCCATCGCCTATGGCGCGGAGAATCTCCGCCCTTACCGTTACGGCAATGCCGTTCCCTACGACCTCTGTACCCTCGGACTTATAATCGGCCGTATGTAAGACGAATCCTCGTTGTGGCTCGACCGGCCCTCCAAAGTGTACGCGGATCTCTCCTGTGACCCCGGTGCCTTCTAACCCGGCTTGTTCCAGTAGTTCGGATAACGGTGCCTTCCCCATCGGTCTATTCACGATGAGGCCCATCGCTCCCCCTGCATCATGGTGAACCACATAGACGACGGAGTGAAAGAATCGCGGGTCTCGAAGTTCATCCCTGGCGACCAGAAGCTGACCGGTGAGCGGGGCGCGCTGGGCGGCAAAGGCTACCCCTGCAGAGGTGCCTGCATACGGGACATTCGATTGTGATGTCAGCAACATCACCATGGCGACTATGCCGGCAAGTCGCCACGACAGGGAGTCGGTCTTTGCGGAGCGAGACACGTCCTTCCGTCCCTTGGGCGGTTCTGAGGTGTTAGAACTCGGTGTAGGAAAAATAACCACTGGTATCGCTCCGAGCCGCCCGGTTCTCAATCTCCAACGCCCAACATTACAAGTATAGCAAAAGTCCGGCCGTCTACCGGAGATTTCCTCCGTAGCCGGGGTTGGGCCGGGTCGAAGAAGCCCCGAGGTCCGGATGAAGAATTGTGAGGAGGAGAAGGCCGGATGAGGTTATGGGAGCGGGGCGGGCAGGGCGGAACAGCCCATGAGGTAGTGGTCGATGCCGCGGGCGGCGCTGCGGCCTTCGGCGATGGCCCAGACGATGAGCGATTGGCCGCGCTGCATGTCGCCCGCCGTGAAGACGCCCGGCACGCTGGTCATCCAGTTCTCTTCCCGCCAGACGTTTCCGCGATCGGTCAGCCTTACACCAAGATCGCTGAGCAGTCCGGTCCGCTCTGGACCCAGGAAGCCCATGGCCAGCAGGATCAGATCGGCCTCTATTTCGAACTCGGTTCCCGGAATTGGCTTGAACGCCATCCGACCGTTTTCGTTCGTCATCTCGACCCGATGGGCGTGCAGTCGCTTCACCTGGCCGGCCTCTCCCGAGAAACTCGTCGTCGAGACCGAAAACTCACGGATGCCGCCCTCTTCGTGCGCGGACGAGGTCCTGAAGACGACGGGCCACTGGGGCCAGGGATTTTCGGGCGCACGTGTGTCCGGCGGGCATGGCAGCAACTCGAATTGGCGAATGGAGAGTGCGCCCTGGCGGATGGCGGTTCCCAGGCAGTCGGCGCCGGTATCGCCGCCGCCGATGATGATGACGCGCTTGCCGCTCGCGGTGATGAACGCGTCATCGGGAATGGTATCGCCTTGGCAGCGTCGGTTCTGAAGCGTGAGGTACTCCATGGCGAAGTAGATCCCGCGCAGTTCGCGTCCCGGGATCTTCAGGTCGCGTGGTGCCGTCGCGCCCCCGGCCAGCAGGATCGCATCAAATTCACGCCGCAGCTCATCAACGGGTACGTTGACGCCGACATTCGCATTGGCCCGGAACTGGATCTCTTCCTTCTGGAGCTGGTCCAGTCTCCTCTCCAGGACCCGTTTTTCGAGTTTGAACTCCGGGATCCCGTAGCGCAGCAGGCCCCCGATCCGGTCGGCCCGCTCAAAGACCGTCACCCAGTGGCCGGCTCGGTTGAGCTGCTGAGCTGCCGCCAGCCCTGCCGGGCCTGAACCGATCACAGCGACCTTCTTGCCGGTGCGGACGGCAGGCGGCTCCGGCCGGATCCATCCAGCCTCGAAGGCGTGTTCGACGATAGCCAACTCGATGGCCTTGATCGTCACCGGATCGTTGTTAATGCCCAGGACGCACGAACCCTCGCAGGGTGCGGGACAGGCCGTCCCGGTAAACTCCGGGAAGTTGTTGGTGGCGTGCAGACGCTCGATGGCGTCCAGCCACCGGTCGCGATAGACCAGGTCGTTCCAGTCTGGGATGATGTTGCCCAGCGGACACCCCTGATGACAGAAGGGGACACCACAGTCCATGCAGCGCGCCCCCTGTCGCTTCAGGGTCTCCGCCGGCCACGGCAGCATCACCTGTTGCCAGTCACGGACCCGCTCCGAGACAGGCCGGTACGGCTGCTTTTCGCGCTTGAATTCGATGAAACCGGTCGGCTTACCCATGGGCGCCCACCATGACCGCCTGCTCCCAGGGGATCCCTTCCAGTTCAGCCCGTTTGAGCGCCTTCATCGCCCGCTTGTAGTCCTTGGGAATCACCTTAACAAATCTCGCCTCCATCGCCTGCCAGTCCTTCAGGATTCGGTCGGCCACGGTACTACCGGTATAGTGGACGTGCCGGTGCAGCAGCGACCGGATCTCTTCGATGTCCTCAGCCGCTTCCAGCGGCTCGATATCGACCATGCTGACATTGCAGCGGTTCTTAAAATCGCCGGTCTCGTCCAGCACGTACGCGACACCGCCGGACATCCCGGCCGCAAAGTTACGCCCGGTCCCGCCGATCACGACCACGCGGCCGCCGGTCATATACTCACACCCGTGGTCGCCGACCCCTTCGACCACCGCATGGGCGCCGCTGTTGCGTACCGCGAATCGCTCGCCGGCGACCCCGCGAAGATAGACCTCACCCTTCGTGGCGCCGTACAGCACCACGTTGCCGACCAGGATGTTCGCCTCGGGAACGAAGGTGGCCCGGCGAGACGGGAAGACGATAATCTTTCCGCCGGACAGCCCCTTTCCGAGATAGTCGTTGGAGTCGCCCTCCAGGGTCAACGTGATCCCTCTTGGGGCAAAGGCGCCGAAGCTCTGTCCGGCCGAGCCCGTAAAGTGGATCCGGATCGTATCATCCGGCAGTCCCTCGCCCCCATAGCGGCGGGTCAGCTCTGAACCCAGGATGGTGCCCACGGTTCGGTTGACGTTGCGAATCGGCAGGTGGAGTTCTACCGGCTCACGCCGCTCCAGCGCCGGTCGGCAGCGCGGGACGAGCGTGGTCATGTCCAGCGACTGCCCCAGCCCGTGATCCTGCTCCCGCACCTTGCGCGTGGCGACCTCAGGACCGACCTCTGGCCGGTACAGGATCGATGAGTAGTCGAGCCCTCGAGCCTTCCAGTGATCCACGGCCTTCTTCATCTCCAGTCGATCCATCCGTCCGATCATCTCGTCTAAGGTGCGGAAGCCGAGCTGTGCCATCAGCTCGCGTACCTCTCGGGCGACAAAGCGGAAGAAATTTTCGACGTGCTCGGGCTCACCGGTGAAGTTCTTCCGCAACTGGGGATCTTGAGTTGCGATCCCCGTTGGACAGGTATTCAGATGGCAGACACGCATCATGATACATCCTATCACGACCAGCGGAGCTGTCGAGAAGCCGTACTCTTCAGCGCCCAGCAGAGCAGCGATGACGACGTCGCGTCCGGTTTTCATCTGCCCATCGACCTGGACGACGATCCGGTCGCGCAGCCTGTTCATCACCAGCACCTGCTGGGTCTCGGCCAGGCCCAGTTCCCAGGGGAGCCCCGCGTGCTTGATGGAGCCGAGCGGCGACGCGCCGGTGCCACCGTCGTGACCGGAGATGAGGACGACATCGGAGAACGCCTTGGCCACGCCGGCCGCGATGGTACCGACGCCGACTTCCGCAACAAGCTTCACATGGATTCGCGCGGTTGGGTTGCTGTTCTTCAGGTCGTGGATGAGCTGTTTCAGGTCCTCGATGGAGTAGATATCGTGGTGCGGCGGCGGCGAGATCAGCCCGACACCGGGCGTTGAGTATCGCACCTTCGCAATCCAAGGATAGACCTTGGCCCCGGGAAGTTGTCCGCCCTCGCCGGGCTTGCTCCCCTGCGCCATCTTGATCTGAATGTCGGTTGCATTGACCAGATACTCGCTGGTGACGCCGAAGCGGCCGGAGGCTACCTGCTTGATAGCGCTGCGACGCCAGTCGCCGTTGGGATCAGGGATAAAGCGGGCCGGGTCCTCTCCCCCCTCGCCGGTGTTCGATCGGGCGCCCAGCCGGTTCATGGCGATGGCAATGGTCTCGTGCGCCTCCTGGCTGATGGAGCCGTACGACATGGCCCCCGTCGCGAAGCGCTTGACGATCGATTCGACCGGCTCAACCTCGTCCAGCGGAATCGGCCGATCGGCCAACTTGAGCCCGAACAGTCCGCGGAGTGTACACAAATTGTGATCGTGATTGTTGATCTGCTCCGCATACTCTTTAAAGATCGCGTACTGGCCGGTACGGGTCGAGTATTGGAGTTTGGCGATCGTCTCAGGGTTCAACAGATGGGCCTCGCCGTCCCGCCGCCACTGGTACTGCCCGCCCCACTCCAGGTCGGGGTGGCCGACAGGGCGATCGGGGAAAGCGCGGCGGTGTCGAAGGATCACCTCGTCGGCCACCACATCGATCCCGATACCGCCGATCCGGGATGCGGTCCAGGTAAAGCATCGATCCACGAACGCCTTGTCGAGACCGATCGCTTCGAAGATCTGGGCGCCGCGATACGACTGGATCGTTGAGATCCCCATCTTGGAGATGACCTTCAGGACCCCCTTGTTCAGCGCCTTGATGTAGTGCTTGACGGCCTTCTTATGGTCCAGCCCGGGGAGCAGCCCCTCGTGGATCATGTCATCGAGGGTTTCGAAGGCGAGATAGGGATTGACCGCGCCGGCGCCGTAGCCGATCAGCAGCGCCGCATGGTGGACCTCGCGCGGCTCGCCGCTCTCGATGACGAGTCCAACCCTCGTCCGCGTCCCCTCCCGGACTAGATGGTGATGGACGCCGGCGGTGGCGAGGAGGGCCGGAATCGGTGCGAGATCTTTAGAGACGCCGCGATCTGAGAGGATGAGAAAGGTATAGCCGTCGGCAATGGCCTGGCTGGCCTTTCGGCACAGCTCTTCCAGCGCCCGCTCCAGGCCGCTGCCGCCGTTAGCTACCGGGAACAGCATCGGCAGCGTGATCGACTTGAACCCCGGCAGGTCGACGTAGCGGATCCGCGCCAGTTCCTCGTTATCCAGGACCGGGGTCTTCAGCTTGATCTGCCGGCAACTCTCGGGCTCCGGCTTCAGCGGGTTCCGCTCCGGGCCGATGGTCGTGGCCATCTGGGTGACCAGTTCCTCGCGGATGGCATCGAGCGGCGGGTTGGTCACCTGCGCGAAGAGCTGCTGGAAGTAGTCATACAAGAGGCGAGGGCGGTCGGAGAGGACGGCGAGTGCCGCATCGTTTCCCATCGAGCCGACCGGCTCCTCACCCTTGAGCGCCATCGGGCTCAGCAAGAGGCGCAGGTCCTCATGGGTGTATCCAAAGAGCTGCTGTCGTTGCAGCACCGTCTCGTGATCCGGCTCGTGGACGTGCGGGGGCGCCGGAAGCGCCTCCAGCGGGACCAGGTACTGTCGCAGCCACTCCTGGTAGGGGTGTTCGGCGGCAAAGGCGTGCTTCAGCTCCGCGTCGTCGATGATCCGACCCTGGGCGGTATCCACCAGGAAGATCCGGCCGGGGTGCAGGCGCTCCTTGATCAGGACATTCTCGGGTGCGATATCCAGCACCCCGACCTCGGAGGCCATCACGACGAGGCCGTCCTTGGTAACGTAGTAGCGGGACGGACGGAGGCCGTTGCGATCCAGCACCGCCCCGATCACGGTGCCGTCGGTAAAGGCAATGGAGGCCGGTCCGTCCCACGGCTCCATCAGGCAGCCATGGTACTCGTAGAAGGCCTTACGCTCCTCGCTCATCGATTCGTGGCCGCTCCAGGCCTCCGGAATCATCATGAGGATCGCATGGGGCAGGGGCCGACCGGCCATCACCAGAAACTCCAGGACGTTGTCGAAAACCGCCGAATCGCTGCCGCCCTCCAATACGATCGGGAAGATCTTTTTCAGATCCGGCAACAGGTCGGACTCGCACAGCGCCTCGCGGGCGCGCATCCAGTTGATGTTGCCCCGCAGTGTGTTGATCTCGCCGTTGTGCGCCATGTACCGGTACGGGTGGGCCAGCGGCCACGAGGGGAAGGTGTTGGTAGAGAAGCGCTGATGGACGAGTGCCAGCGCCGATTCGACCGCCGGGTCCGTGAGGTCCGGAAACGTGGCTTCGATCTGATCCCCTATCAGCATCCCCTTGTAGACCAGCGTATTGGAGGAGAGGCTCGGGATATAGAAGAGCCTTCGCTGCGGCAGGGTCGAGCCGTACACGATATGCTCGACCTGTTTCCGAATCACATACAGCGTCCGTTCGAACGCCCGGTCGTCTTGGATAGCCGGGTTGCGGCCGATAAAGATCTGCTTGAAGGTCGGCTTGGCGGCCTTGGCGCTGGGGCCGATCGGCATATCATCGGTCGGGACGTCCCGCCATCCCAGGAGCGTCTGTCCCTCATCCAGGATGATCTCCTCGAAGGCGGCCTGGCATTTGGCGGCCTGTGACGGATCGGTCGGCAGGAAGACCAATCCGGCACCGTAGTGCCGCGGGGCGGGCAGGGCCATGCCGATCCTGGCACACTCGCGGGCGAGAAAGGCGTGGGGCATCTGAATGAGGATGCCGGCGCCATCACCCGTGTTCGGCTCTGAGCCGGACGCGCCGCGGTGCAGGAGATTCTTCAGGACCGTTAATGTCTGCCGGATAATGGCGTGGGATTTGCGTCCCTTGATGTCCACCACAAAGCCGACACCGCAGGCATCATGCTCATAGGTCGGGTCGTACAGGCCCTGTTGGGGCGGGATACCGTATGGGGCTACAGACACCACATCTGTCTGGTCAGTCACGCAATTCTCCTTCTATCTTCCGGTACTCGATCAATGACCAATTGTCATCAATATAGCCGAAACTGCATGGTAAGTCACGTGAATTACAGCCATGCTGGGCAGTAGGACATGTACTCCTTCGCGGGTCCTTCCTGAGGATGAGAGTCAGACTGGCGGCGGAGATCCTCATACAGATGTAGCATAGTTTGATAGCGTTCTTCGATCCCGCTGTCAAGTGGAAAGTCTCACATCATGGTAGATCAAGAAAAAACGATCCATGCGGGCCGGCGAGAGCCCATCTTGCATCTCCGGGTGATGGGCGTTAGGGTTATAATAGATGCGATGAGTACGAAATGGCTTACAGCTGCGAGCAGCGGCATGAAAGCGGTGATTGCTCGGTTCACTATTGCCTTGCAACATCGGCGGGAGTGGGCCCACGAGCTCAAGAAGGCGGTCCAACCGGCTGCTCCGTTTCTGTCGGCCCTTTTGCTTCTGGCCGTTCCCATCCTGTCTGGTGGGTTGCTGGCCCTCTACCTGAACGGCTTCTTCACATGGCCGGACTTTTCGCGGATACAGGATCGCCGCGCAACAAGCATGGTGTATGCCGAGGACGGCGAGTTGCTGCGAGAGTACTGCACCTACTGCCGGGAGATCGCAACGCTGGACGAGATGGGATACGTCCCGAAGTTGGCGGTTCTGGTAGAGGATAGGTCGTTTGAGAAACGGCTGGGGCCGGTCAGCGGTTGGGGTATTCTGCGGGCGTTGTGGCAGGATCTAAAGACGCTTAGTTTCCAGCAGGGGGGATCAACGATCACTCAACAGGTCGCCCGCATCCTGTTTGCGGAAGAAGAGCTTCGTCGTGAGCAGGAGAGCGGGACCCTGAGTGCCAAATTATGGCGGAAGGGGAGAGAGCTCTGGTTTGCGATGCTGCTTGAAGGGCACGTGGATAGACGTACAATCCTCGAGTTATACCTCAATAATGTCTTTTGCGGACATGGGCGGTATGGGGTCAAGGCCTGCAGCCAGTATTATTTCCGCAAGGAGCCGGCCGAGTTATCGATTCCGGAGGCCGCGATGCTGATCGGGACATGGCGGACCCCGCAGGCCTCCCCATTCATCAATCCGGAAGAGGCGTTGAGGCTTCGTGGTCGGGTGCTGGACCAACTTGCGGGTGAACATCTTATCACTAAGGCGCAGGCAGCGGAGTGGCAAGCGCTTCCGCTTCCGCAGCGACACGAATACGACCAATGCCGGGCGCTCCACGCCGCCGAGTTCGTACGGCGACGGATCGTTCAGACGGCACGGCTGGTCGATCAGGGATTGAAGGTCCATACCAGCATTAACTGTAGCTGGCAGCGTGCAGCCGCCGACGCCCTTCGTGAGTCGATGGGGACGATGAAGGCCCGAAACCCCGCATTGACCGATTTATGGGGGGTGGCGGTTCTCATCGATGCGAGAACGGGGGCCATCAAGGTGTTTACGCAGGAGCCGACATTCCCGGCGAATGAATATCTGCTGAATCAGATGAGGCGTCACTGCGGATCGTCCTGCAAACCGTTTTTCTATGCGACCTGGATCCTGAAGGGCGGGAGGTTGTCGTGTCAGGACCAGGGCTCGGGACCCTGCCAACTGGACGATTCCTACGAGACTGCAGACGGGAAGTCGGCGCTCTCTCTCGCAATGGGTCGGGGCAGGGGAAGGCACCGTATTCAGAATTTTCCGTATGAATCGCTGGCGCGATATACCGGTATCAGCGAGCCGATTCGTTGCCTGGCCGAATCGCGAAATGCCTGCACCATGAGCGCAATTCGGGACGTTCGAAGCGCTGTCCGAGGTTCCCGGGTACCAAGACTCGTCTATAAAGAGGAGATCCTTGCGCTGATGGCCCGACTCGGCATCCAATTGCCGACGATGGATCCGGAGCGCGCCCGGCGAGAGGGGATCGCGCTGATTGCGTCGGAGGTCGCTCAGCGGTTCGGGCTGCCGGAGCACGTCATCGATCCGGGACTGACGGTTGCCATCGGCTCGATCGACGTTTCGCCCCTCGATATGGCCGTCGCCATGGCCGGACTCATGGGCAGCCGCGTGGAACCGTACGCCATCGAGGAGATCGAGGGGCCGTCCGGTGACGTAGTGTACGATACTACGCCGAAAGCGCCCGAGAATGCCTTTCAGAAAATTGTCGAAGAAAAACTGGCGGTGAAACTTCAATTGGAAAAGGTCCGGAACGGTGTCAGTGGCGAGTTAACCGTCGAGGAGAAAACAACGATCGAGGCTGATGCCAAACAGGAAGCCGAGAGGCTGGCCTTGGCCATCATTCGAGGGCTTCGTGCGCCCATCGAGCTTGCGCACGGCACCGGGAAGCTGGTGACGACGGGAGATCCGAGCCGCGGCATCCCCAGGCTGGACTTCCCGGTGATGGGCAAGACCGGGACGGCCACCAACGAGGCAGGGGAAACTACCGATAACTGGTTCTACGGCTGTTCGCCATCCTACTGTATGGCGGTATGGATCGGGCGGGAGAAAAAACTGCCCATGGAAACAGTCGTCGAGACGCCGAGCGGTCGGACGCTCAGAGTGCAGGAGACCGGAGGCCGCAACGCGCTCCCCGTATTTATCAAGACGATGCGGGCGGTCTATGCACATCGCCCCACAGAGCAGTTCCCCGAGGCGACGGATCCAAAAAAACCCTTCGTCTTCCCACTCCCGCTCTCCGGCTCTCCACTTACGATGCCGGAGGGAGAGACGGGCGTGCCGCACATTCAAGAAGACGAGACTGCCGAGGACGATCGAAATGGCTTCTAACAGATTGCATCGTGTGTCGCGGGGTAGTGGGATGGGGAAGTGCGAAGAAAGTCTCTCGCTCCAATTTGGGGAAGAGGACAACGGTGAGGATGGCCTCATCGGGTATGTTGGAGTCATTGTGGTGTGTATGGTTATCGTCCTCATCGGGTTGCTCGCACCCGGCGATCACGCGGCGGCCGAGCCGATGCTCCTGGAAAAGATCAGAGAGGCGCGAAATCGAGTGGATGGGCTGGAGTTAACCCATCAACTTACCACGGTCCAAGAGGTTGTGCCCGCGACAAGGCGACCGAAGAGATCGGGACGACAACCCGCCGTTCGGTATGCCGGATATCAAATGCTCAGGCGGGATGTGGCGCTTGTCGGGTTAAATCTCAACACCGGGGAGTTGAGGGATTTCATATTTGAGGAAACGGTACCGTTAGACCATAAGAAGCGTCTCCAGGCCAGGCCTCCGCAGGTCATCGCCCGCGACGACGCCTGCGAATTGATCTGGCGCGGCGGCAGCCGCTGGGGCTTTAACAGGGATCTGTTGCTCAACTGCAATGGTGAAGAGTTTGTCATTGTCAATCTGACGATGTGGACATCGCGTACGCTGCGTACGGTACTGACCGATCAAAAAACCGGCAAACGGAGATGCCGCCAGGGGTCGGCCGAATGGCAGATCAGCTCTTATGTCCCCTATTCTCCAGAACTGCACACACCGGCGGTGATAGAAGAGGGTTACAGGTATTTGGAGGGAGCCATCTTGCAAGCGCTTCAAGAGTTGGACGATCTCAACGTCACATCCAGGGCGTTTCCGGGGCAGAACTTGAGTGAAATAGCCCCAGTTGAGTTCATCCATGCGCTTCTCGTCAATGAGCATATGGATCCGGGCGAATTCAAGAAAAACGAGAGCAATGGGATGCTCTCTCGGCTTATCGAAAAATATTGGGTAGAGATCGCCGTCAACCGGGACTCGGCGTTCAGGATGAGCGTGTCTCCTGCCGGAGCAGTGGGCATCAGCCAGTTTATCTGCCCTACCTACGCCCGGATTCTTGACGAATTTCCCGAGGTCAAGCTTGACCCGGTGTTTGTGCGCGGCATGCAAGACCATGTCAACGCTGTCAAGGCCTCAATAACCCTTTTTGACTCTGACATGTCGCCCTGGTGGACTCCAACGACCAGAAAGATCTGTGCCGCTTCGGCTGAAGCACTCGAAGACTGCTGGGCCGCTTCCTATAACGGTGGCCCAAACCGATTAAACAGGGTGATTGCGAGGCGCGGCAAGGACTGGATCAAGAAAGAATCCAGGGTTGGGAATCCGCGCCGCAACCGTGCTTCCCGACTCAAAGAAGAAACCTACACCTATCTCGCCAAGCTTGGCAGCATACGAGCGTATCTCTCGGCGCTCGATATGAACAAGCATCCGGCTTCCGGCGAGCCTTCGAATGCGAATGAATGAGGCGCTCATGATCTTAGCGGTCTCCTCCGGAGAGGGTGGAAACCCCTCGCCTTCAGGCAACCTTGTTGAGGAACGTCAGTAGGGCGCAGTTGAACGCCTCCGACTGCTCCAGATTGCACAGGTGCGATGCCGAAGGGAGGATGGCCAACTCGCACGAGGGGATGGCCGCGTGAATTTCCTGTGCCATGGCGACGGGAGTGCCAGGATCCTGCTCGCCAGAAATAACAAGGGCTGGGCACCGAACCTCGCTGAGTCGATCGGTGACGTCGATGGTGGGAATCGCGTAGCAGCAGCCGATATAGCCTTGGGGCGGCGTACCCCGGATCATGGTACGCACCCCATCCATCACATCCTGATGATGCTCTCGAAACGGGGCCGTAAACCACCGTTCCAGTGCCGCCTCGACCATCGGTTTCATCCCGTTCGTTTCCACCGTGCGGATACGTTCCGTCCAGGCCGACCGGGCGGTCTCCGGATAGCGGCTGGTGGTGGAGCAGAGGACCAGGCTGCGAACCATCGACGGATATTTCAGTGCGAAGATTTGACCGATCATGCCGCCCATGGAGATCCCTACGAAGTGCGTTGCCGTAACGCCAAACTCGGTGAGTAGTCCGTGTAGATCATCGGCCATCTGTTCCAGGCTATACGGACCAGCGGGGGCGCTGGTTCCGCCATGCCCTCGGATGTCGTATCTGAGGACCCGAAAGTGTGCGCTGAGGACCTGAGCCTGCGCCTCCCAGAGGGTAAGATTGCATCCGAGGGCATGGCTCATCGTCACCACCGGACCCTCCCCCTCGATGATGTAATTGATATCGATGCCGTTGGCTGTGAGCTTCATCCTGTCTCCTGTTCACCCTCCCCTTCATTCCCTCCCATCAAGGGAGGGGAGATTTTTTTAAAGTCCCCTCTCCCCTTGCGGGAGAGGGATAGGGTGAGGGGTCTGTGTATCGACTTTATGCGCTCTCAGTAGCCGGTGACGTAGGGAAGAGATCGGGCGATCCGATCGATGGCCTCTTCCGCCTCCAACAGAACACCCGTCGCGTTCCAGGTTCCCGTGAGGAGCTGATTGCGGGGACCATCCGGGATCATGGCCGGGACGCCCCGATCCTCAAAGCGCACCAGCCGTTCTTCCAGGTCGAGTAGGACCTCCTGCGCAGGACACGTTGCGACGGCCTCTTTCAGTCCGGCGATGTGCTCTCTGTCCAGTGTCAGGCAGGCCAGCCCGATGGCCGTACAATTGCCGAAGAAGATCTCGGCGAACGACTCACCCACGATGCCCCGAATGCCCCAACGCCTGAGCGCCTCCGGCGCATGCTCTCGTGATGAGCCGCAGCCGAAGTTCTGGCCGACAATCAGGATTGTTGCGCCGCGGCAGCGATCCCGGTTGAACGGGTGATCCGGTATTTGGCGGCGGTCGTCTTCAAAGGCATGCGCTTCGAGTCCCTCAAAGGTGACGCATTTCAAAAAGCGGGCGGGAATAATCCGGTCGGTATCGATATCATTACCGGACAGCACAATTGCGCGGCCTGCGATCCGACGTCGAATGTCGTCCTGTCTCACGACAGCATCTCCCGGACGTCGACAATCTGCCCTCGGATGGCCGCGGCTGCCACCATGGCCGGGCTCATCAGGAGGGTGCGACCCGTCGGGCTTCCCATGCGTCCCTTGAAGTTCCGGTTACTGGACGCGGCACAGAGCTCCCGGCCGGTCAGCTTATCCTCATTCATCCCAAGGCAGAGCGAACAGCCGGCCTTCCGCCACGCGAACCCGGCAGCGAGAAAGATCTCGTGCAGCCCCTCGGCTTCAGCCGCCTGAGCCACCGCCTGAGACCCGGGCACGACGAGGGCTCGGATCCCCGTTGCCACCCTGCGCCCCCGGACCACCTCGGCCGCCACGCGCAGGTCGGAAAGGCGGCCGTTCGTGCAGGAGCCGATAAAGGCGACATCGATGGGAGTCCCCGCGATCGGCCGGCCCGGTGTGAGCGCCATGAAGGCCAGCGCCTCACTGGAGGCGGCTCGGTCTCCATCAGGCGCGTCGTTCGGATGGGGGATCGGTTCGGTTACCCCGATTGATTGTCCGGGATTGATCCCCCAGGTGAGCATAGGTTCCATCGAGGCGGCACCCAGGCGGACGACGTCATCGAAGGCGGCATCGGGATCGGTTGCCATATCCTTCCACCAGGCGACAGCCCGGTCAAACGCCCCGCCCTGCGGAGCGAACGGCCGCCCCTTCAGGTATGCGAAGGTCGTCGCATCGGGGTTCACGTAGCCGACGCGCGCCCCGCCCTCGATGCTCATATTACAGATGGTCAGGCGTTCCTCCATTGACATCGCCTCAATAGCGGATCCGGCATACTCATAGGCGTATCCCACCCCCCCATTCACACCCAGCCTCCGGATGATGCTGAGAATCACATCCTTGGCATAGACGCCCGGGGCTAGCTTCCCCTCTACGCGAATCTGACGGAGCTTTGGCTTGGCCATGGCGAGACACTGTGTGGCCAGGATGTCCCGCACCTGGCTGGTGCCGATACCGAAGGCGAGGGCACCCATGGCGCCGTGGGTGGAGGTGTGGCTGTCGCCGCAGGCGATCGTCATACCCGGCTGGGTGAGCCCCAGCTCAGGTCCCACGACATGGACGATCCCCTGACGCCCGCTGTCCAGGTCGAAGAACGGAACGCCGAACTCCTTGCAGTTTCCCGTCAAGTGGACCGCCATCACCTCGGCCATGGTGTCGGCAAAGGGTCTGGTCTGCGAGGCAGTAGGGACGATATGGTCGATGGTCGCGAAGGTTCGATCCGGATAGCGGACCGTGAGCCCCGCCTCCCGCAGCATCTGAAACGCCTGCGGGCTGGTTACTTCGTGGATCAGGTGCAGGCCGATGAAAAGCTGCGTTTGTCCCGTAGGCAGCGTCCGGACCGTATGCGCCCGCCAGACCTTGTCAAGTAGTGTCTCCGCCATAACGATCGTATTGTGCCAGATGAATCCGTTGCGCGCAAGTAGTGTGGGAATGAGACGAGACCGGCACCATCGCAGATATCCTCTCTGTGGGCCGACCGGCCAGATCGTTGACAATGCATTAGAAAGGCGAGACAATCACCGGCGTCCGAAAAAATGTTTTGAGTGCGCCGTAGACGGGGTTGAGAAACGAAACCCCGCTTAACCTGATACGTATAATACACTTTGCTGTATCGAGCACAGTTCTGGATGGTGAGGAGCAAGGAGGTAGCGTATGACGGCGGATGCGGCGATTCAGACGATGGTTGACCGGATCGTGCAGCGAGTTCATCCAGTGCGCGTCATTCTCTTTGGCTCGCATGCTCGAGGATCAGCCGTTCCGGAGAGCGATGTCGATCTGCTCGTCGTCCTGCGAGAAGTAGTGGACAAGCGGCGCACAACGGTGGAGATACGCCGTGCTCTCGGCGACCTTCCGGTCAGCAAGGACATCATTGTGACGACGCCAGAGGAAATCGCTCGTCGCGGCGATCTCGCCGGCAGCGTGCTGCGGCCCGCGTTACGCGATGGCAAGGTCGTTTATGAGCAGCAGTGAGCTGCTCGACGAGGTGCGCCGCTGGCTGCGTTTTACCTGGGGGGCTTTCGGATCTGCTGTAAAGCGGAAAACTCCAAAGAAGGTAATCTTGACAGATATATGGAAAGCTGTAAAAATATATTTGTGACATTCCATACGCGAGAAAGGGGAAAGCCATGAAAACTACCGTCGAGATTTCTGATGAGCTCTACCGGCACGCTAAAGCCGAGGCGGCCTTGCGCGGCCGCAAGCTCAGAGAGCTGGTGGAGGAGGGTTTGCGTTTGGTGATCCAAAGCCCACGCGATCGGGCCACCCGGCCCACGCTACAGGAGCTTACGCAGAAAGCCTGCGGAGTGGTAGATTCCGGCATTCCGGACCTCGCCTCCAACCCAAAACATCTCGCAGATTTTGGCCGCCATGCGCGCCGCCATCGCTGATACCGGCCCGATTGTGGCGTTACTCGACCGAGCCGAGCGGTATCATGCTTGGGTGGTGGAACGCCTGGCTGAACTGGAGGCGCCACTGTTGGTGTGCGAACCCGTGCTGGCGGAAGCAATGTTTCTGCTCGCCCGGTTACCGAAAGCACAGGATGCCGTGTGGGACATGCTGGAGAGTGGCGCGGTTCGAATCGCCTTGCACATTGAAGACGAGATTGGCGCGTTGCGGGCGCTTCACCGCAAGTATCGAGATCGGCCAATCTCTCTCGCTGATGCATGTATCGTGCGCATGGCCGAACTGCATAAAAACCACGCAGTGTTTACGCTGGACTCCGATTTTTCGGTCTATCGTAAACACGGACGCGAAGCACTTACGCTGATTTATCCGTCTTAAGGGGTACGTTGCGGTTGATTGAATGAAGGAGTAACATTCGGCTTCACCGGGTGCAATGCGAAAGCTGCGCCGTGGGCTGGACGGCGGAATGGTTCGGCGTTACATTATAACATCTACAGAATAGAGCGGCTGATCTCGGCCGATGGTGCTCAATGGCCGGGCGCGATCATCGAACGAGTTGCGATGGCGCGGGGTGTCGGGAATCACACAACCCACTGACGAGGAGGATAGCCGTGAAACACAGTACGCTTAAGTTAGGTTCCGTAGTGTCGCTACTGGCGTTGTCCGCCGGGTTGGCATTTGCGGCCGAAGAACAGCCGACTCAGACTGAGGGAGGCCCCGGAACCGCCAAGACGGTTCGGCAACAAGAGCGGATGTACGGCAGCCAATTGATGACGCGGGAAGAACGGATGGAGTATCGCAACAAGATGCGCGCAGCCAAGACTGCTGAGGAGCGGGAGCAGATCCGCAAGGAACATCATGAGCAGATGAAGGCGCGCGCCAAGGAGCGCGGCATGACGCTGCCGGATGAGCCGCCTGCGATGGGGAAAGGGAAGGGGCCCGGCGGTGGGATGGGGCCGGGTGGCGGTATGGGTTCCGGTCCGCGTCGCTGACCGACGCGTTGCCCGACGCCGCAGTCAATCGAATAATCGTGAGCGAGACGATATCTTCGGAGAGCGCCCTTTCGCGGTCGGTGGCGACCCTCGTCATGGGTGGCCTGTAACCTATTGAGAGAGAATAGGTCGCCAGAATTGGAGATGCCAACGGCACATCTGAATGATACGGACACAGTGTATGAGCTTTCAGCCCAACTCCCGCGCTGCCGCCAGAGCTATCTCGGATATCGCCGATTTGCTCTCCCTGCGGACCGACGTCTGCCCTGACTACTCTGCTGCCCTCAGTATCGCTTCAGAGTGGCACAGACTGGGCTTCCGCGCCGACCACGACCTCCCCGAGTGGCTTGCTGCCGGGTGGGTGAATCCGACCGTTGCCCACGCTGCCATGACCGCAGGGCTCACGCCACAACAGGCCGCGACAGCAGCGGAGTCAGCGCTGGCCGATGACTACCTTGCCTGGTGGGAGCGTGACGATAACCCCCACGCCCTGCACATCGCCGGTGAGATGGGTGAGGCGTGGGAGATCTACATCGACGACGAATATCCCTGTCTGGCACGCCATACCCGCTACGCATTCTACGACCGCACTATCTTTGCCGTCAGGGCCGCCTGCAGCGGCCTGCTGGCCGTAAATTTCCGTGCATACGCCTTACGCCCGGCGCATACGCGCATACCCTAGCCCGATTCTCGCGAGCCCTTCCGGAGCCTCCTTGACAGGTATCGGGGTGCTTCCTATAATCGGACGCATCTAACAACCAACTGGAGGCGCCGTGGAAGAACATAGTTCATTGATGGGCGAACGGATGCGGAAGCTGTCGGAGCTTGAGACGGCAGGGGTAGAGCCCTATCCGGCCCGCTTCGAGGTCCGACACCTTGCCGCTGACCTTCACCGGGCGTATGCCGGGCTGCCTGGCGATGACGACGCAGCGCCCGCCGTCGCCGTCGCCGGTCGTCTGATGTCGCTACGCCAGCACGGTAAGGTAACCTTTGCCCACCTGCAGGATGGCTCTGGCAAGATTCAGATCTATCTGTCCCACGACGCGCTGGGCGCGGCACACTACGACCTCTGCAAGAGACTGCTGGATGTCGGCGACTACCTCGGGGTCGAGGGACGGCTCTTTCGGACGCGTACCGGGGAACTCACGATACGAGCCGTGACGGTTCAGCTCCTGTCGAAGTCGCTGAGGCCGCTGCCGGAGAAGTGGCATGGCCTGACCGATGTGGAGACCCGCTTTCGGCAGCGCTACCTGGATCTCATCGTAAACCGACAGGTGGCTGACGCCTTCAGGAAACGGAGTCGCCTGATTGCAGAGATGCGTCGCTTCCTTGAGTCGCGGGGGTTCCTGGAGGTCGAGACACCCATGATGCAGCCGATGGCGGGCGGCGCCATGGCGCGCCCCTTTGTGACGCATCACAATGCCCTCGATATCAAGCTGTATCTCAGGATTGCGCCCGAGCTCTATCTGAAGCGGCTGGTAGTGGGCGGCTTTGACCGGGTCTTCGAGATTAACCGCAACTTCCGGAATGAGGGGATCTCCACCCAGCATAACCCCGAGTTTACGATGCTGGAATTTTATCAGGCCTATGCCGATTATCAGGATCTGATGGCGCTGACGGAAGAGATGCTTGCGTACCTGGCCAAGGAGATCACAGGCGATCCGCAGGTGACCTATCAGGGGCAGCAGATCTCCTTCGCGCCGCCCTGGCCGAGGCTGACGCTGGAGGAGTCGCTCGTCACGCTGGCCGGATTGGACGCAGAGGTCCTGGGGACCGAGGCGGGCATCCGCGAGACGGCGGGGCGCTGTGGGATCACGGTGTTGCCGGGCTGGGGTAAGGGGAAGATCATGGCCGAGCTGTTCGACGCCCTGGTGGAGCCGAAGCTCATCCAACCGACATTCATCATCGATTTTCCGACCGAGTTGTCACCCTTGGCCAAGGCGAAACAGGGCGAGCCGGCGATCGTCCAGCGATTTGAACTGTTCGTAGGCGGCATGGAACTCGCCAATGCCTACTCGGAGCTGAACGATCCGCGCGAACAACGCGCCCGCTTTCTTGATCAGTTGCGACAGCGCGATCAAGGCGATCTGGAGGCCCACGGCCTGGACGAGGATTTTCTCCGGGCATTGGAGTACGGGATGCCGCCGACAGCCGGCGAAGGGATTGGGATCGATCGGCTGGCGATGCTCTTGACCGACTCTCCCTCCATTCGTGACGTGATCCTCTTTCCGCTCCTGAAGCCCGCCCACGGCGAACAGGCCGGTCCCGATGCCGTTTGAGCTGTTCGTCGGATTGCGGTATCTGAAGGCGAGGCGAGGACAGGCGTTTATCTCCCTGATCACGCTGATCTCGATCGGCGGTGTCGCCCTCGGCGTCATGGCGCTCATTGTTGTGCTGGCGGTGATGAGCGGGTTTGAGCGCGACCTTCGTGGCAAGATCCTCGGAACGAATGCGCACCTCTGGATCATACGCCATGGGGATCGGGGGATCGAGGAGCCGGCGCAGACGCTTGCGCGGGTCCGCGAGGTCCCGCGCGTGGTGGCGGCCTCGCCCTTCACCTACCATCAGGTGATGTTAAGCACCGGTCGCGGGGCGGCAGGGGCGGTCCTGCGCGGCATCGACCTCGACTCCGCGCGGGAGGTCACAACGCTTACCGACAGCTTCGCCGAGGTCGATCCGGTACGGCTGAAAAAGCCGACCGAGGGGACCGGGTGGCGTCTCGACCCCGAGGGAATCATCATCGGGCGCGCCCTTGCTGCGAATCTCGGGGTGGGAATCGGCGGGCGCGTGAATGTCATCTCTCCCTTCGGCAATGTCCTGACGCCGTTCGGAATGGCGCCGCGTATGCGAAGTTTTGCCGTCGTCGGGATCTTCGAGATGGGAATGTACGAATACGACAGCGCATTAGCCTATATCACCATTGCAGCGGCACAGCAACTTTTCCAGATGGGACAATCGGTGACGGGGCTCGAGGTCAAGGTGGACGATCTGTACACGGCGAAAGAGGTGGGTGTCGAGATCCAGCGGCGCCTCGGGTTCCCCTATGTCGCGAGGGATTGGATGCAGTTGCACCGCAATCTCTTTGCCGCACTGAAGCTCGAGAAGATCGCCATGTTCATCATCCTGACGATGATCGTCCTGGTGGCCGCCTTTAACATCGTCAGCACCCTGATCATGAAGGTCATGGACAAGGGGGCGGAGATCGGCATCCTGAAGTCGATGGGCGCCAGTTCCAAGAGCATCATGTTGATCTTCATGGTAGAAGGCGTCGTCATCGGGCTGGTCGGTACGCTGCTGGGAACGGCGGGGGGCGCGATCATCTGTACGCTGCAGGAGACCTATAAAATCGTCAGACTCCAGGGCGATGTCTATCTGCTGGATGCCGTGCCGATTCTGATGAAAGGGACCGATCTGGCCCTGATCGCCTTCTCGACCCTGGCCTTAAGCTTCCTCGCGACGCTGTATCCCTCCTGGCGGGCGGCCAGACTCGACCCGGTTGTCGCCATCCGTTATGAGTGAGCTGATCAGGGCGGATGGCGTCTATAAGTCGTTCCAGGTTAACGGTGGAACCGTTGAGGTTCTGAAGGGTGTTGATCTCCGCATTGGAAAGGGAGAATTCATTGCCATTGTGGGACCGTCTGGCGCCGGCAAGAGTACATTCCTGCACCTGCTCGGCGCCCTGGACCGTCCGACCGCCGGCGAGATCGTCTATGAGCAGACCAGCCTCGCCCGGATGGACGACGGGCAACTGGCCGCCTTCCGCAACCGGACGGTCGGTTTCATCTTTCAGTTCCATCATCTTCTGCCGGAGTTCACGGCGCTGGAGAATGTCATGATGCCGCTTCTGGTGGCGCGCCGCACCCGGTTGGAGGCGCGTCAGATCGCCGCGTCCCTGCTGAAGGAGGTGGGGCTCGAACACCGGCATGTGCATCGTCCGTCCGAACTCTCCGGTGGAGAGCAGCAGCGGGTAGCCATCGCCAGGGCCCTGGGCGCCTCGCCCAAGGTCGTCCTTGCGGACGAGCCGACCGGAAACCTCGATACCAAGACGGGTGATGCGACCTTCGAGCTGCTGCATCGGTTGAACCGGGAACGCGGTCTCACCTTTGTGATGGTGACGCACAATGAGAAGCTGGCCCATCGATCGGATCGGATCGTGACGATATTGGACGGACGGATCGTAGAGGGGGCTTGAAATTCTGGAAGGATCGGCTATACTCAGCATGTCGGTGACGCAAGGGCGTTGAAGAGGATAAGAGGGAGCGAGAAGATGTTCGAGCGATTCACAGAGCGAGCCCGCAAGGTGATTATCCTGGCACGAGAGGAGGCGATTCGCCTCGGCCACAACTTCGTCGGCACCGAGCACCTGCTGCTCGGACTGATCCGCGAGGGTGATGGGCTGGCGGTGGCGATTCTCAAGAAGCTGAACGTGAATATCTCCGCGGTAAAGGGGGAGATCGAGAAGATCGTGTCGGTCGGCTCCGAGTTCAGCCCAGCCGGTGAGATCCCCTTTACGCCGCAGGCCAAGAAGGTCCTGGAATACGCCATCTCTGAAGCCAGATCGCTCGGCCACAATTATATCGGCACCGAGCACCTGCTGCTCGGGCTGATTCGCGAAGGGGAGGGGATCGCGTCGTTGGTCCTGCGGGACTTCGGCGTCAGCGTCGCCTCCGCCAAGGCGCAGGCCCAGGAGCTGCTCGGGGAGCAGGCCTCCAAACCGACAAGCTCCACAAGGACACCGGCGCTGGATGAGTTCGGCGTGGACCTGACCGCCATGGCGCGGCAGGACCGGCTGGATCCCGTCATCGGCCGCGAGACCGAGATCGAGCGGGTCATCCAGATTCTCTCGCGCCGGACGAAGAATAACCCGGTACTGATCGGGGAGGCGGGCGTCGGCAAGACCGCCATCGTGGAGGGACTGGCTCAGCGGATCGTGGCCAGCAACGTACCGGAGACCCTGCTGCGCAAGCGGGTGGTCCAACTTGACCTTGCCGGCATGGTGGCCGGGACCAAGTATCGCGGTCAGTTCGAGGAGCGGCTGAAGGCCGTCGTCAAGGAGATCCAGCAGTCGCAGAACATCATCCTGTTCATCGACGAGTTACATACATTGGTGGGCGCCGGCGCGGCGGAGGGCGCCATCGATGCCTCCAGCATGTTGAAGCCGGCGCTCGCGCGCGGTGAACTGCAGTGCATCGGGGCGACGACCCTCGACGAGTATCGCCGACACATCGAGAAGGATCGGGCATTGGAGCGGCGATTCCAGGCGGTCCAGGTCGGCCCGCCGAGTGTGGACGAGACGATCCGCATCCTCCGCGAGATCAAGGACCGCTACGAGGCGCATCACTCCGCGGTCATTACCGACGAGGCGGTGACGGCCGCGGCGCGTCTGTCGCAACGCTACATTGCCGATCGCTTTCTCCCGGATAAGGCCATCGACGTCATCGACGAGGCCGGCTCCCGGGCGCGGCTGAAGACCCTGATGCTGCCGCCGGAACTCCGCGAGATGGAAAACGAGGTTGAGCGGCTCAGGGCTCAGAAGGAGGACGCGATCCGGACCCAGGCCTTTGAGGTTGCGGCCAGACTTCGCGACTCGGAGCGCAAGCTCCGGACCGAGTTGGAAGAGAAAAAGGCCCGGTGGAAGGAGTCCCGGTCGAAGGAGAAGACCATGGTTACGGCCGAAGAGGTTGCCTATATCGTCTCCAAATGGACCGGTATTCCGCTCTATCAGATTGAGGAGGAGGAATCGGCCAAGCTGATGCGGATGGAGCAGGATCTGGCCAGGCGGGTGGTGGGGCAGACCGAGGCCATCGAGAGCGTCAGCCGCGCGATTCGCCGTTCGCGCGCCGGGATCAAGAGTCCGAGCCGTCCGGTCGGATCGTTTATCTTTCTAGGGCCGACCGGTGTCGGGAAGACCGAACTGGCCAAGGCGCTGGCGGAGTTTCTATTCGGGACGGAGGATGCGCTGATCCGCGTAGATATGTCGGAGTACATGGAGCGCTTCTCCACGTCCAGGCTGATCGGCGCCCCTCCCGGCTATATCGGGTATGACGATTCCGGTCAGCTTACTGAGAAGGTTCGGCGTCGGCCATTTTCGGTCATCCTGCTGGATGAGATCGAAAAGGCCCATCCCGAGGTCTTTAATCTGCTGCTGCAGATCTTTGAGGATGGTCGTCTCACCGACAGCTACGGCCGCGTCGTCGACTTCAAGAATACGATCCTGATCATGACCAGTAACATCGGCGCCCGTCAGATCGGCCTCCATACGACGATGGGCTTTGCCAAGGGTGGCGACGAGGCGGTCACGTACGACAAGATGAAAGAGACCGTCCTGGGCGAGCTGAAACGGGTCTTTAATCCGGAGCTGCTCAACCGACTTGATGAGGTGATCGTCTTCCACCAGTTGAGCAAGAATGAACTCTGCCAGATCGTCGATCTGATGCTCGCGCGCCTGCAGCTTCAACTCGCGGAGCGGCGGATCTCGCTGATGGTTGATGAGCGCGCCAAAGAGTTTCTCATCAATCGGGGATTTGACCCGACCCTCGGCGCCCGTCCGCTGCGCCGCGCCATCCAGCGCTACGTGGAGGATCGGTTGGCCGAAGAGGTCTTAAAGGGGCGTTTTGCCGAAGGGGGCACCCTGAGGGTGAAGGTGGAGGGGGACGCCCTGGCCTTCGAAGAGGCGAGCCTCCTTGAGGCCCAGAAATAACCGTACGTAACTCCAGCCCGTCGTACTCTCGCTGGCCCGTCCCGGCCAGTTTCTGCTTGCGTTATCGTGGCTACCGTGGTAACGTTTGCGCGTTTCGACTGAACGTAGGTATCCCGCGCATCCAGACTCGAGGAGTAAAAGCGTTCGGTGCACGCCTTCGCGAGCAGGGCCAGGTTTCTCGCCGCTTATTCTTTCGTCCTCTCCTTCTTCTTGGCATTGGTGTTCGGTCACGCATACGGCCAGGAACAGGCACAGATCAAACAGCTCGATATCAAGGGAAGCCGCAAGATCGACGAGACCACCATTAGGTTCAAGCTGAAGACCCGGGTGGGAGAGCCGTTCTCCCTGGAAAAGATCAGGGAGGACGTCAAGACGGTCTATCGGTTGGGCTTCTACGACGATGTCGCGGTGGATGCCGAGGTGTTTGAGGGGGGCCTGAAGATTACCTTCATTCTAACCGAGAAGCCGACCATCCGGGAGGTGAAGGTCCGAGGCAACAAGGGGATCGCGACCGACAAGATCAAAGAGAAACTGACGCTCACGGAGGGCGGGGTATACAATCCGCAGACCGTGGCGGCGAACACGGAAAAGGTGCGGCTGCTGTACGAAGAAGAGGGCTATTACCAGGCCAAGGTGGTTCCGCAGGCCGAGAAGACCCCGGAGGGGGATATCTCGCTCACCCTCGACATCACTGAGGGGGGAAAATTTGAGATCGCTACTATTCGGATCCCCGGTGCCAAAGGGCTCAGTGAGGATGAGATCAAGGCGCGGATGGCCACGAAGGAGCTGTTTCTCTTCTTCTTTTTCGGGACGCTGAAACGGGATGAGTTGCAACGTGATCTGGATCGGATCAAGGCGTACTATCTGGATAACGGCTACCTCGATGTGAAGGTGGCGGAGCCGGAGATCCGGGTACTCGAGGCCAAACAGAAGCTCGAGATCAACGTGCGGGTGGAGGAGGGGCCGCAGTACCGGGTTGGCGAACTGGCGGTAACCGGGAATACCGTCTTTCGCACCGAACAGGTGCTGAAGCCGCTCCAGATCGCCAGACAGGGGATTTTCAGCCGCGAGGTGCTGCAACGCGATATCCTGACGCTGACCGACCGCTATTCGGAGCGCGGCTATCTCTTTGCGGATGTCGCGCCGATCATCAACACCGATCGGGAGAGCCACATCGTCGACGTAGGGCTGGAGATCACGGAAGGCAAGCAGGCCTTCCTGGAGCGGATCGAGATCTCAGGCAATACGAAGACCCGCGACAAGGTCGTCCGTCGGGAGATCCCGCTGAACGAGGGCGACCTGTACAACAGCCGCCTGTTGGCGCGCGGGCGCCAGAATCTGACCAATCTTGGCTTCTTTGAGGAGGTCAAGATCGAGACGCGCCGGGGTACCGCCGAGGATCGGGTGGACATCGATGTCATGGTCAAGGAGAAACCGACCGGCTCCTTCAGCATCGGGGGCGGTTTCAGCTCCATCGACGGCATCCTGGGTTCGGGCTCTATCTCACAGGATAACTTTCTGGGGCTGGGGCAGCGGGTCTCGGCCTCGGCGCAGCTCGGCGTCAGGGCCAGTCGGTTTGCGCTGAACTTCTTTGATCCGCATATCCTGGATACGGGGACCTCGCTGGACGTGTCCGCCTTCAATCAGCGGATGCTCTTCGACCAGCAGATCGGCTTTGACCAGGACAGCAAGGGCGGCGCTATCGCCTTCGGCCGGCGACTCCATAAGGAGTTGTTCGGCACACTCGGGTATCGGTGGGAACGGGATAAGATCTTCAGTGTCGCCGAGGACGCGCCTGACCTTATCAGGCGACAGGAAGGAACAAGTACGACGGGGAGGGTCTCGCTCGGTCTGTCGATGAACCTGACGGATAGCCGCCTCGATCCGACCACCGGCTTTGTCGGGGCGGCAACCTATCAGCTTGCGGCAAGGTTTTTCGGCGGGAGCAACAAGTTTCAACGCTTCAACGTCGATCTCGGATACTACCACCCGCTGGTCTGGAAGCTGGTCGGGCATATCCGCGGCAACCTGATCGTAGCGGATGCCTACGGCGGGAAACGCCTACCGGTTCAGGAGCGGATCTATCTCGGCGGCACCACCACGGTGCGTGGGTTCAAGACCTTCCGCCTGAGCCCGATCGATGAGGATACCAACGAACGGATCGGCGGTACCAAGGCGCTCTACTTTAACAACGAGGTCATGTTTCCTATCTATGAGCCGTTGGGGCTCAAGGGCCTCATCTTTTTCGATGCAGGTAACGCCTTCAGAGGGGGCGACAGTATCTCCCTCACCGACCTGCGACCGACGGCAGGAGGCGGCGTCCGCGTGGCTACCCCTTTCGGTCTGGTACGGGTTGAGTGGGGTCTGAACCTGGATAGAAAGCCGGGAGAGGCCAAAAGTGCCGTACACCTGACCATGGGATCGATGTTCTAGGATCTGGAGGACACAACGTATGATGCGTGTGATAGTCGGTTGGCGACGATGGGTATTCTGGGGTACTGCGGCGATAGTCTTGACTGCATCGGTCGGGTGGGCGGCGGAGCCCACGTCACGGCTCGGGTTCGTCGATCTGCAGACGGTCATCACCCAATCTAAAGAGGGGCAGGCCGCTATGGACAAGGTCAAGGCAGAGGCGGCCGAAAAACAGAAAGAGATCAACGCCAAAGAGAACGAGATCAAGCAGATGGACGCGGACCTCCAGAAACAGACGTCGGTCCTGAGTGAGGCCGCAAAGAAGGATAGAGAGGAAGAGATTCGCCGGAAGCTTCGTGATCTGAAGCGGATCACAGAAGATGTCAATCGCGACCTCGCCAAACGGGAAGGGGAGATGGTCAATGATCTACTCCGCGATCTGACGATCGTCATCAGGGACTACGGCAAGGAGAAGGGGTATACCCTGATCGTCGAGAAGGGGCAGAGCGGCGTGATCTATGGCAATGACGCGGCCGACCTCACCAAAGAGATCCTTGAACGTTACAACGCCCGCCAAGCCAAGAAAAAATAAGCGTTAGTGTAAGAAGTTGTGGCTATGCAATTGAGGGAGCTGGCTGAAAGGCTGAAGTGCCGGCTGATTGGTGACGGTGAGATCGAGGTCACCCGCCTCGCGCCGCTGCACGAGGCGGGTGAGGGCGACCTGACCTTTGTGGCCCACAGCCGCGATCTGCCGAGGCTGGAGATGTGCAGGGCCTCTGCTGTCATTGTGCGCGAAGGGGGGCCGTCCTGCTCGAAGCCGGCGCTACTGACGAACGATCCGTATCTGACCGTCGTCGAGGCCTTGCGCCTCTTCTACACCCCAGACCGTCCAACGCCCGGCGTCCATTCATCGAGTATCATTCATGAAGGGGTACGCCTGGGGGCGGATGTTGCGATCGGACCGCTTTCGGTCGTTGAGGCGGGCGTGACGGTCGGTCGGCGGAGCATCATCGGGGCCCAGGTGTATATCGGGAAGGGCTCTCATATCGGCGTCGATTGCCGGCTCTACCCGCAGGTCATGATCCGGGAGGGTGTCGAGATCGGCGATCGGGTCGTCATCCACAGCGGATCCGTCATTGGAAGCGATGGTTTCGGGTATCTTAGGGACGACCGGGGGGGCCGCATCAAGGTCCCGCAGGCGGGGCGGGTGGTTCTGGAGGACGATGTGGAGATCGGCGCCAACGTGACCATCGACCGGGCCACCATGGGGGCGACGCGGGTCAAGCGGGGCACCAAGATCGACAATCTGGTTCAGATTGCGCACAATGTCGTCGTGGGCGCCGATACGGTGATTGCGGCCCTGAGCGGTATCTCCGGTAGTGTGACCATCGGGGATCGGGTGACGCTGGCCGGTCAGGTCGGGATCGTCGATCATATCGAGATTGGCGATGATGCCGTCGTTGGGGCGCAGGCCGGGGTGGCGAAGAGCCTGCCTGCCGGGGAAGTGGTCCTCGGTTCGCCCGCCGTCCCGCATCTGACGTTTAAGCGCAGCGTCGCTGCAGTCAATCGACTTCCCCATATTCTGAATACGCTTAAACGCATAGAGGCGCGTCTGGCATCGCTGGAGAGCGCCGCTGGAGCCGAGGGGCAGGCGGGACGGACGGCTTGGTCCACGTCCGAGAGGGGAGCCCAGTGATGGACATACGACAGATTCAAGAGATGCTTCCGCACCGGTATCCCTTCCTGCTGGTCGACAAGATCCTCGAGATCGAGCCGGGCAAGAGGGTGGTGGGGCTCAAGAACGTGACGATCAACGAGGCATTCTTTCAGGGCCATTTTCCTGGACAGCCGATCATGCCCGGTGTGCTGGTGATTGAGGCGATGGCGCAGATCGGGGGCGTCCTGCTGATGCGGACGCTGAATGTGAACGCTGAAAAGAAGCTCCTGTATTTCACCGGTATCGACCGCGCCAGATTTCGCAAGCCCGTACTCCCTGGGGATCAGGTCAAATTCGAGATCGAACTGCTCCAGCTCAGGAGCCGCAACTGCCGCATGCAGGCCATGGCCTTTGTAGAGGATAAGCTGGTTGCGGAGGCGGAATTATCGTGCATTGTCGTCGATCGGGAATTGCCGAACCTCCCGCCAGGGGTCCCTGTGGTGAAGGGAGAGGCATGACGCAGATTCATCCTTCAGCGGTGGTAGCGCCGGATGCAAAGCTGGCGCCCGACTGCAGCGTCGGCGCCTTTTCAATCATCGGTCCTGATATAACCGTGGGGTCCGGGACCGTCATCGGCTCGCACGTCCTCATCGAGGGGATCACGGAGATCGGGGAACGGTGCCAGATCTTTTCACACGTCGTACTGGGCGCCGCACCTCAGATCTCCCAGGACAGGGGCGAGCGGACCAGGCTGGTGATCGGTGACGAGACGGTGATCCGGGAGTTTGCCTCGGTGCATCGCGGCTCGGCGAAAGGCAGGGGCGTTACGGTCCTGGGTTGCCGGAACTATATCATGGCCTATGCCCATATCGCCCACGATTGCGTCGTGCACGACGATGTCGTCGTTGCCAGTCAGGCCGGGCTGGCCGGCCACGTCGAGGTGGGAGCGCGGGCGGTCATCGGGGGACAGACAGGCATCCATCAGTTCGTCCGCATCGGGCAGTACGCGATGGTCGGCGCCTGCTCTGCGGTCCTGCAGGATATCCCACCATTCCTCAAGGCACAGGGGAACCGGGCCAAGTGCTATGGGCTGAATACGGTCGGACTTCGTCGTCACGAGATCTCTGAGGAGGCGATCATTCGGCTGAAACAGGCCTATCGGTTGCTCTTCCTCTCCCATCTGAATACATCCCAGGCTCTGGAACGGATCGCATCAGAGGTGATCTCGTGTCGGGAGATCGATCAGTTGACGCACTTCATCAAGGTATCGGCGAGAGGGATCGCCCGTTGACCAACAGTGTCGAGTGGCGAGTGTAGGGTGTGGAGTTGCGGCGATTCTGTTCTTCACTGAACACTCAACACTTGGAACGGAACACAGGAGTTCAATGGAGCGTCTTGGAATAATAGCCGGCGGCGGTCCGCTCCCGATTGTGGCCGCGCGGGATGCCCGCATGCAGGGGTTGAAGGTTGTGGCGGTGGCCGTGGAGGAGGCGGCGTCTCCTGGTTTGGCTGACGAGGTCGACACGATCTGTTGGGTAGGGGCTGGGCAGCTTGGACGGTTGATCGCGACGCTGAAGCGTGAAAAGATCACCGATGCCGTTATGCTCGGAAAGATCCCGCTGGATCTGCTCTTTTCGCGTGCTAAGATCGATCTGGCCGGGCTGTTGTTCTATTGGAAGCTCAAAGATCGGCGCGGCGATACCATCCTTGCGGGCGTAGGCGACCAGTTAAGACAGGAGGGGATCACCGTCCACGATTGTCGGCGGTTTCTTTCTTCAATTGTATTGCAAAAGGGGGTATTGACCGCACGGCCGGCCACATCTGAGGAGCAGCACGATATCAGCTTTGGCAGAGAACTGGCCCGCTCGATGGCACAGTTGCGGATCGGTCAGACGGTCGTGGTGAAACGCCGCACGGTACTGGCCGTGGAAGCGATCGAGGGAACCGATGCCGCGATTCGTCGCGGCGGCAAACTCGGAAATGGGGGGGTCGTGGTCGTGAAGGTTGGGCGCCCTGATCAGGATATGCGTTTCGATCTCCCGGTTGTCGGGCCGGAGACGATGATAGCCCTCGAAGAGGCGGGAGCAACCGCGTTGGCCCTGGATGCCGATCATACCCTGATGCTTGAGCGAGACAAGGTCGTGGCAGCAGCCGACCGGCTTGGATTGGCGATTGTAACGGACTAGCAGCAGGGCGGCGATCAGCCTTCAGGGTAGGGGCAGGACTTGCCCTGCCCAAATAGGGCGCAGCAAGCGGCGCCCCTACGTGGCTAATGGCTGACAGCTTCCCTGCTGGTATTTCGGCGGGATAGATTACATATGAATAACGGGAAAAACGGTCATCCGGTACGAGTGGGCGTGGTCGGTGTGGGCTATGTGGGACATCACCACGCGCGCATCTACTCCGAACTGCCGAATGTTGAATTGGTCGGGGTCGTTGATATTGACGACAACCGCCTGCACGAGGTGGGGCAGCGTCATCAGGTCCGACTTTGCCGCGATTACCGCGAGCTCATGAAAAGGGTCGATGCCGTCAGTGTAGCCGTACCGACCCTGCTCCACTATCCGATTGCGAAGGAGTTCCTGGAATGTGGGGTCGACGTCCTGGTGGAGAAGCCGATTGCGCAGTACCCCGCCCAGGCCGACGAACTGGTCGAGATTGCCAGGGATGACGATCGAATCTTTCAGGTCGGCCACAGCGAGCGATTCAACGGCGCGGTCAAGGCGCTGCGCACTGTGGTCAGAAATCCAGGCTTCATCGAATGCCACCGACTCGGCCCGTTTGCCCACCGCAATATCGACGTTGATGTTGTCCTCGATCTGATGATTCACGACATCGATATCGTGTTGAACCTGATCAAGTCGCCTGTTACGGAGGTGACGGCTGTCGGCGTTCCGGTCATCTCCGATCAGGTGGACATCGCCAATGCGCGGCTGCAGTTCGAGTCCGGGTGCGTCGCCAACCTGACCGCCAGTCGAGTCAGCGTCGAGCGGGTCAGGCGGGTGCGGATCTTTCAGCGCGACACCGTCATCTCGCTCGACTACTCGCAGCAGGAGATCGCCATCTATCATCGGATTCCGGGGACAGGCGGTACGGCGATTGAGGCCGTTCGGACGATCGTGAGGGAAGATATCGTCATCGATAAGGCAGAGCCGCTCCGCGTTGAGCTCGAAAGTTTTATCGAGTGCGTTCGGACGAGAAAACGGCCTCTGGTCTCTGGAGAGGAGGGCCGGGACGCCCTGAAGGTCGCCTCTCAGATTGTGGAGCAGTTGTAGGCCTGATGCGAGGTGGTCGAATCCTGATCGTGGCAGGCGAGCCCTCGGGGGATCTGCATGCCGCCGGGGTCGTGACCGAGCTGCTTCGTCGCGCGCCCTCGCTGACGATAGAGGGGATCGGAGGAGACCGGATGCGCCAGGCGGGTGTCCGTCTCCATGTACATGCAGGTGACCTCGCCGTGGTGGGCCTCGTCGAGGTAGCCGCCAGGCTTCCTGCCATCTGGCGGGCGTACCGGGGTATGACCCGGTATCTGCGCGAGCAACGCCCGGATCTGGTCATCCTCGTCGATTTTCCCGATTTCAACCTGAGGCTCGCCCGTGCGGCGTCCCGACTCGGGATCCCTGTCGTCTACTTTATCGGGCCGCAGGTGTGGGCGTGGCGTGCGGGTCGGATACGGTTGATCGCACGATATGTTCGGCGTCTGCTGGTCATCTTTCCGTTCGAGGAGGAGTTCTATCGCGAAAGAGGGGTCGAGGCCCTCTACGTCGGTCATCCGATCCTGGATCGGTCCCTCTCGTTCCTGTCAACCGGTGAGGCGCGTCGCCGTCTGGAGCTGGATGGGGAGGCCCCGGTGCTGGGGCTGCTGCCAGGCAGCCGCGTCGGTGAGTTGACGCGGCACCTGCCCATCCTGCTTCGAACGGCAAAACAATTGATGACGGAGCATTCGGATCTGCGCGTCATGATCGCCGCGGCCGATGGGTTGCCCCTCGACCTCATCGGCGCCTGCCTGAAGCAGGAGGGGGTGTCGGCCAGGGTGACGCAGGGACGGAGCTGCGAGGTGATGGCTGCCTCCGATCTGATCCTGGTCGCATCGGGGACGGCCACACTGGAGGCGGCGGTCATTGGCACCCCGATGGTGATTGTGTATCGTCTCGCATTCCTCTCATGGCTGCTGGGCCATATGTTGATCAGGGTTCCGTACATCGGCATGGTGAATCTGGTGGCGAGACGTCGGGTGGCGCCCGAGTTGATTCAATTCGACGCGACGCCCAAGCGGATTGCCGATGAAGCGCGCCCGCTGCTTCTGTCGGCGGAATTCCGCAACCGGATGCGACGGGAGCTTCAGCAGATACGGGATCGTTTGGGGCCGCCTGGGGCATCGGGCCGGGCGGCGGAGGCGATCCTTGAGTGTATGCGGTCCGGCGTTCCGGAGGAGATGGCGGTCCAGAGAGGGTAATGGGGAGGTCGCCACTGTCCCGAGCGGTCGCAGTCCTGAAAGAAGATCGGCTGGTTCTGCAAATCGTCCCATGGCTTGCGGCAAGAGTGGTACAGTGCCTGTTTCGGTGCCTGCGGGTTGTTCATGTGGATCGCGCGCACCCCGAGGGCTGCTGGGCAAGGGGCGAGCGGATCATCGTGGCCTTCTGGCACGGCCGGCTCCTGATGATGCCGTTCGTCTATCCCGGACAGCCGGGCGCGATTCTCATCAGCCAGCATCGGGACGGCGAGTATATCAGTCGAATCGCCGCCCATTTCGAACTCGAGGTGATTCGCGGCTCGGCAACGCGGGGCGGGATGCGGGCCGCTAAACAGATGGTTCGCGCGATTCGAAATGGACTGAATCTGGTCATCACGCCGGACGGCCCAAGGGGACCGCGCGCGCAGGTCAAGTCGGGTATCATCGAGATGGCGAGACTGACGGGGGCGCCGATCGTCCCGGCCAGTTTCAGCGCGTCGCGCCGTCGGATCCTCGGAAGCTGGGACGGATTTCTCATGCCGATCCCGTTCTCTCGCGCCGTCTATATCTGGGGGGAACCGATGTACGTACCCAGGACGGCAACAACGGATGAGGTGGCCAAGCACCGGGAAGCCCTCGAGGAACGGCTCAATCTGCTCACCCTGAGAGCCGACACGTACTTTGGAACGGATCGATGACGACCGCCAGGTCAGGATGTATGCTGCCTACTCTTTTTTGCTGACCGTTGTTCTGCTGGCCTGGTTACCCTCCCTCTTACTGAGGATCGCTCGCAGCCGCCGCTACCGGGACGGTTGGTGGGAGCGTCTGGGTCATTATCCTGAGGCGCTGCGCTCGCGGCTTCACGGCGGACAGCCTGTCTGGATCCATGCCGTATCGGTAGGGGAGGTGGGCGCCGCCTCCATCCTGGTCAATCGGTGGATCGGCCGTCGGCCAACGTCCCCCTTTATCGTCTCCACAGTTACGGCAACCGGACGAGAGGTGGCCGGACGGATGCTCCCGCAGGCGGAGGCCGTCGTCTACTTTCCGATCGATCTTCCGAACGTCGTCCAGCGAGCTCTGACCAACGTCAGACCTCGTCTCGTCCTTCTCACCGAGACCGAAATCTGGCCGAATTTTCTTCGCGCCTGTACGATGTCACGGATTCCGGTCGCCGTTATCAACGGCAGACTGTCGGAACGTTCGTTGTCACGGTACCGCCTTGTCCGACCCCTCATCCGTCGGGTCCTGCAGGGTATTGATCTCTTCTGTATGCAAACCGACGCCGATGCGATGCGGATCCTTGCATTGGGCGCGAGCCCTGCACGTGTGCATGTCGTGGGCAATCTTAAGTTCGATGCCGCCCTTCACGGTGACGCCGCAACGCTCGCCGAACGGTGGCGTCGGGAGCTTCAGATCGACACGCAGCAACCGGTGCTGGTGGCGGGGAGCACCCATGCGGGTGAGGAGGAGACGCTGCTCCGGGCCTTTCGTCAACTCCAGGGCGAGTTTGCCGATCTGCTGCTTATTCTGGCGCCGCGCCATCCTGAGCGTGTGGCGCAGGTCGAATCAGCGGTCGCCGGCCATGGGCTGCGCGCGGTGAGACGGAGCACCTTGCCGCACGGGGCAAACGGCGCCAAAGAGGTGATCCTTGTAGATACGGTCGGCGAACTGTCGACACTCTATGCGGTGGGGAGCGTTGGCTTTGTCGGGGGAAGCCTGATCCCTCGCGGCGGCCACAACCTGCTTGAACCGGCCCTCTACGGTCGTCCGGTGCTGTTTGGCCCGCACATGGAGAACTTTCGGGAGATCAGCTCGTATTTTCTTGAACAACGAGCGGCGGTCCAGGTGAGTGGTCCGGAGGACCTTGTCACGCAGCTTGCCGGACTCCTGCGTGATCCCGCAGCCAGAGAGCAGATGGGCCAGGCGGCCGCGGCGGTCCTGTCGGCCCACCAGGGCGCGTGCGAACGGACCGTCGCCCTTCTTGAGCGATTGGCGACGTGAAAGGGATTGAGGCGCTGTCGACCTGGACGCTGCGCTGCATGGCGGCGCCCCCGGGACCATGGTCCGCGCAGGCCTGGCTTGCGTGCCTGCGTCCGGTATCGCGTGCGTATGGAGCCGCCGTCTCGCTTCGAACGGCACTGTATGCGCATGGTCTTGCCAGGACGCGCCGACTTCCGATTCCGGTATTGAGCGTCGGCAACCTGAGCGTCGGCGGTAGCGGAAAGACCCCGTGTGTTGAGATGCTGGCCGGCCGGTTGCGCGAACGAGGCCACCGGGTCGTCATTATCTTACGGGGGTATCGGGGCGGCTCAACGGCGCCGACGATCGTCAGCGACGGCAGCCGTGTCCGGTGCGAGCCGCCGATCGCGGCCGACGAGGCCTATCTGCTGGCCAGGCATCTGCCCGATGTTGCCGTCTTGACCGGTGCCGATCGCTATCGGGTCGGCAGGCTGGCGCTTGAGCAGGTCCAGTGCGGCGTCATTATTCTGGATGACGGGTTTCAGCATCTCGGGCTCCACCGCGATCTGGACATCGTGCTGATTGATGCGGCGAATCCCCTCGGATACGGCCGACTGTTGCCTTCCGGACTACTGCGGGAGCCGCCGGAGGCGCTCGGACGGGCCGATATGGTGATCCTGACGAACGCCGACGGCGGAGGCGAGCTGGGGCCCGCCATCCAGGTTGTTCGGCAGTACGCGCCGACCGTCCCGATCGCTGCGGCGACCCATCGCCCTGTGGGCCTGATCGACGTCAGGAGCGGACAGGCATTGGGCCTTGAGACGTTGACCGGACGGCGACTGCTGGCGGTGTCCGGTATCGCCAATCCGGACCGGTTTGAAACGACGCTGAAGCGGCTCGGGACGGTCGTTGCGGCGCACCACCGCCTTCCAGATCACCACCGCTACGTCGCCTCCGATCTGAGGCTGATCCGCGAAGCGGCCGAACAGGTCGGTGCCTCCATGATAGTGACGACGGAAAAGGATATGGTAAAATTGGCACGCCTGAACGTCGCGGAGCTGGGTGTTCCTCTGTACGCCGTATCGATCTCACTTGAATTGCTCGAGGGCGCTGAACTGTTGGATGCCATGTTGAGCCGCCTGGTATCGGCACGCGCGTCATGAAGTCCAAGGATCGTGGCGGGATTGCCGCCTATCTGGAGTATCTCCTTGTGGCCGGACTGGCCAGGGGTATGGTGTACCTGCCGTCATCCATGGCCTATTCTATCGGTGAGGGGCTTGGGGCGACACTGTACCGCCTCGACCACAAGCACCGGTCGATCGCCCAGGACAACCTGCGCCGGGCCTTTCATGGTGAGCTGTCATCTCGAGAGGTCGCCGAACTGACCCGTTCGACCTTCGTCAATTTGGGCCGAACCGTTGTGGAGACCTGCCGGATGCTCAAGATTGATCGGGACAATTTCCGACAATTCATCCGGATCGAAGGATATGAGCACTTTGAGGAAGCCAAGCGCCGGGGCAAGGGGATCATCTATATTACCGCCCACTTGGGATCATGGGAACTGCTGCCGCTTGCGTCCGCCCTGATGGGAGAGCCGCTGTCCATTGTGACGCGGCCCCTCGACAATCCCTATCTCGATCGCGCCGTCACACGGATGCGGACCGCCTGGGGAACGAGGGTGCTGCCGAAGAAGCGGGTGATGTCGACGCTGGTGCACACACTGCTGCGTGGAGAGAGTATCGGGATCCTGATGGACCAGAACATCACCTGGAAAGAGGGGGTGTTTGTCGATTTCTTCGGGATGCCGGCCTGTACGGCCTTGGCGCCCGCCCTTTTAGCCATGAGAACCGACGCATCGGTGCTTCCTGCCGCGATCGTCCGACACGGGCGGGATCGGCACACCGTCCTTGTGGAGCAAGCGGTCCCGTTGATCAGGACCGGGCATCTCAAGGCGGACGTGGTGGCCAACACGGCGTCCTTCACCAAGGCGATTGAGGGGTTGGTCCGGAAGGCGCCGTCCCAGTGGCTGTGGGTGCACCGTCGATGGAAGACCCAACCGCACGCCGACTACCCGACACCCTATACCCTCCATCCTACACCCGACCCCCTACACTCAGAGCCATGACTCCTGCGACGCTGCACGTTCGACGGACGTTCGAAGCTGACCGGGTGCGATCGATTCTGGTCGCAAGCCCGAATTGGTTGGGTGATGCGGTGCTCGCACTACCCGCCCTTGCCAACCTGCGGCACTCGTTTCCCGGCGCAAGGATCGCGCTCCTGGTGCGTCCATGGCTCAGTCCGCTGTTTCGATCCCTGCCATGTGTCGACGAACTTATTGAATTGCCCCCTCGCGGCGAGTTGTTGTGGGCGGCGACCGTGCTGCGACAGCGATCCTTTGATCTGGCCCTGCTGTTCCCAAACAGCTTCCGGTTTGCGCTGATCGGTTGGTTGGCACGGATCCCGCATCGTATCGGCTATATCGCCGACGGGCGGGGCCCGCTGTTGACGGTCGGGGTGCGGCCATCGAGCGGGGCCGTGCTCCATCAGGCTGAGGCCTACCTTGGATTGCTGCGGGCGCTCAAGTGGGATGCGTGGGTCCGGCCCGGCGGGTTCCTGCTGCCGCCGGAGAGCGACGCGGAGGCCGAGAAGCTGCTCACTGAATCGGGCCTTCCCCCTCACTCCCTGGTCATCGGCATCACACCGGGGGCCAGCTATGGGACGGCAAAGCGCTGGCCCATCGAGCGATTTGCGGCTGTCGCCGAGCGTCTGGCCGATCGGTTTGATGCGATTGCCTTGCTGTTCGGCTCATCGCGGGAGGCGTCACTAACGAAAATCCTTCGCGATCGGATCCGCGGGACGGTGATCGATTTCGGCGGCCGGACGGGTCTGACTGAGTTGGCCAGCCTGCTGAAGCGGTGTACGCTCTTACTAACGAACGATACGGGGACGATGCATCTGGCCTCCGCCTTGGGGATCCCTTGCGTCGCGCTATTCGGTCCTACGGATCCTCGCCACACAGCCCCTCTCGGTATCGGTCATCAGGTTGTTCAGAATCCACCGACCTGCAGCCCGTGCCGCTACCGCGACTGCCCGATCGATCATCGATGCATGCAGGGGCTGGACGTGGAACGGGTCGTGGCTGCGGCGGAGGCGCTGCTCACGCGTGTGCCCCTTTCCGTCGAGCAGACTATCCGGCGAGCCCCTGCGGTCTTTCTGGACAGGGACGGCACCATCAATGAGGAGATCGGGGCGATCCAACACCCCGAGCTGATGAGACCGATCCCCGGCGCAGCGGCGGCATTGAAACGCCTTGGCGAAGCAGGGTATCTGCGGATCGTCGTCAGTAACCAGGCGCGAGTCGCCAGGGGGGACGCCACTGAGAAGTCGGTCGAAGCGGTGCATCGACGGCTTCTGCAACTGCTCCAAGCGGATGGTGGAGAGACCGACGCCTTTTACTACTGTCCTCACCATCCTCGGGAAGGACGATTCCCGTACAGACGCGGCTGTCTGTGTCGGAAGCCTGAACCCGGATTGGTTCAGCAGGCGGCCGCTGAGCAACAGGTGGACCTGGAACGGTCGTATGTGGTTGGGGACAAGGTCAGCGACATGCGGCTGGCGGATCGGCTGGGTCTCCCTGCGGTGCTGGTGCTGACAGGCTACGGGCGGGAGTCGTTGGAGCGCCTGCGCGCAGCAGGGGGTCCGATGCCCGCCCATACGGCGAGCGATCTGCTGGAGGCTGCCGAGTGGATTGCGCAAAGGCGCCACCAGGGATGAGCGCCCCATCCCGACGTGACCCTGTACCGATGGACCGGGTACAGCGCATCCTCATCATCAAGCCGAGTTCGCTCGGCGATGTGGTCCATGCGCTGCCGTTTCTCAGCTCGCTCAGACGACGGTACCCCGATCGATATATCGCGTGGCTGATAGAGGAGGAGGCGGCAGGGCTGCTGCTGGGTCATCCCCTGCTGGATCGGGTCATCGTGTCAGGCCGCAGGCGGTGGGGAAGAGCGGTGCGATCGCCCCTTCACGGGTCGGGGACGCTGCGGGAGGTCGCGGCGCTGATCGCGGAACTCCGTCGCGGTCAGTACGACCTGGTGATTGATTTGCAGGGATTGCTGAAGAGCGCGCTGATGGTGCTCTGCGCCGGTGCACCATTCCGGGTCGGCCTCGCGGGGGGCCGCGAGGGGAGCGGGCGCGCGTTGACGCACGTGGTGCCGCTTCCGCCCGGGCCTGTGCATGCCGTAGACCGGTACCTGGAGGCTGCCAGGTTTCTGGGCGCAGAACCGCTGGTGAAGACCTTTGTATTCGCTTCCAGGCCAGACGACGGGGCGAGGGCGGAGGCGCTCCTGGCGGAGGCAGGGGTCGGGCCGAATATGCCGGTGATCGCCCTCAATCCTCAGGCGCGTTGGCGCACGAAACTCTGGGGAGAGGGGGAGTTCGCGCACGTGGGGGAGATACTGGCTCATCGGTATGGGGCCAGGATCATTTTTATCGGATCCTCCGCGGACCTTCCGATTGCCAGGCGTCTGGCGCGTCGCATGAACCCACCACCGTTCGTGGCCACCGGTCGGACCGACCTTAAGGATCTGATTGCACTCCTTCAGCGGATCGACCTTCTGGTAACGGTGGATTCCGGTCCTATGCACCTGGCAGCCGCCCTCGGTACGCCCCTGGTTGCGCTCTTTGGCCCGACCGATCCGCGACTTGTCGGTCCCTATGGGGGTGAAGGGGTCGTGCTGCGGGTGCCCTTGCCGTGCAGCCCCTGTTCAAAGCGACGGTGTCTGATCGAAACAGATCGTCTGTGTATGCAATCGATCTCGGTCGAGCAGGTCATCGAAGCGGCTGCAACGCTCCTCAGTGCGGGTCCGGCCTGTCGAGCCGGTGTGGATCGTTCGTTATCGACACGGTAGGATGTGGAGCGCTGAGCGGGCCGTGAGGAATCGACGATGATTCGACGGGCGGTCGTAGCCGGCTCGTTCTATCCGGGGATACCCGACCGGTTGCAAGCGCAGGCCGCCGACTTGATCGCAGGGGAGTCCCCCAGGGTCCGGGCGATCGGGGCCGTTGTCCCTCATGCCGGCTATATGTATTCCGGGAGGGTGGCCGGAGCCGTCTATGCCAGGCTCATCGTTCCGGATGTGGTGGTTCTTCTGGGGCCGAACCACACCGGCGTAGGAGCGGGGGTGGCGATTATGACCGAGGGCGCATGGGAAACGCCCCTGGGACAGGTGCCCGTTGATACAGAGTTGGCTCAAGCAATCCTACGATACTCCCAGACGATCGAGGAGGATGATCTTGGGCACCGGCGCGAGCACTCGATCGAGGTACAGCTCCCCCTGCTTCAGGCGTCCGGCCGGTCCTTCTCTTTCGTGCCGATCTGCCTCTTCAGCAGCGAATATGCCGTCTGCCGGGACGTTGGGTTGGCGGTGGCTCGGACCATCCAAGAGTCGGATCGATCGGTACTGATGGTGGCCAGCACCGACATGAGTCATTACGTCAGCCGGGAACAGGCTCAGGTAAAAGATCGCCACGCAATCGATGCGATCCTGGCGTGCGATCCAGAGCGCCTGCATCGAGTCGTACGACGCGAAGGTATCACCATGTGTGGATTTCATCCGACCACGGCCATGCTGATTGCGGCTAAAGAGCTTGGGGCTACCTCAACGGAACTGGTCCGCTACGCTCATTCAGGCGACATCACCAAAGATTACTCCAGCGTCGTCGGCTACGCCGGACTGATTGTCACATAAGCGGCGAACTAGCGAATTTCCTTGACAAACGTTGATCAGCTTGATTACTGTTCTTCAAGCTTGGGGCGACGTTGGGATCAGGAGATCGTGCACGAGACGGGTGGGGGTCCGGTCGTTACCGCGTGTGATGATAGAGGCATCTGCACTGATCAGATATAAGCAATTACAGACGTTGGGAAACGGTGCGCTGCGCCGGTGGGGCGTCATGGCGACCATCATCTGTCTGATGGTGGCGACGCTCTTGGGACTACAGGCTGCGGATGCGTCGGCTCTGTCGTATGTGACGAATTCCGGCTCGGCCAGTGTCTCGGTCATTGATACCGCAACACACTCCGTACTGACGACGATCTCAGTCGGGCCGACCCCTGAGCAGATTGCCGTGACCCCGAACGGCGCCTTCGCCTATGTCGCCAACTCCGGCTCCAACACCGTCTCGGTCATCGCCACCGCCACCAACACGGTCACGACCACGATCCCGGTGGGATCTAACCCGGCCGGCATCGCCATCACCCCGAACGGCGCCTTCGCCTATGTGGCCAACTTCGTATCTGACAATGTCTCGGTCATCGCCACCGCCACCAACACGGTCACAACCACGATCCCGGTGGGACAGAGACCTGACTTTCTTGCTGCGAGCCCGGACGGTCTGTCGGTCTACGTGCCGAATCAAGGCTCGAACACCGTCTCGGTCATCGCGACCGCCACCAACAGTGTGGTCGGCAGCCCGATCGTGGTGGGAACGGCTCCAACAGGGGTTGCGTTCAACTCCGCGAACGTCTCAGGCGTTCCGACGCTGTCGGACGGCGCCCTGTCGTTGTTCTTGGCCGCGATGGCTGCTGCGCTCGCCCTACGGATCTCCGGCCGGCGCATCCTGATCCGCCATCGTCGTCGTCCGCCGACGGTCCGATAACACGACGATGTCCGTGCGCTGTCGTCCGCTGCTGTAGTCCGCATCACAATATCTCGAATCTCGCCAGGCCGCGGGGCCACCGCCACGCGCCAGCGCCCAAACCCGCCGTGCGCGTTGACGGCCTGCGTCCACTCGTTCAGATAGCGCTGCTTGACCTGGTCCTGCTCCGTATCCTGCCCCTTAGTTTCCAGCACGAGCATCTCGCCGTTGGCGAGACGAACCAGGAAGTCGGGCCGGTACTTTCGCACCACGCCACGATAGACATACAACACCTCGAAGCCTAGGTGGTCGTTCTTTACCCAGGCAGAGACGTGATCGCTGTCGTCCAACACAAAGGCGTCGGAAGCTTCCCACGTACTGTCATAGACGCACACGTGGATGTGCGATCTGTGGGTGCGCTCATACGGCTTACCGGTATACCAGGCGCGCATCTCAGCCGTTGAGCGGATAGGATGGTCGCAGTCGAAGACCGGCGTGAGTCTCTCGCTGTTCTCCCACCGTATCGCGTCCCAGATATGCTGCACCACCCGCGACATGACGAAAATAGTCGTGGGCGATCCGATGTCGCATGGCAATCATTTGATCCCAGGGAATGGTCGGGTGGGCAGCCTTGGTTTCATCAGATACCTTCCTGGCGGCCTCGCCGATGTTCTCGAGGGCTTTTGCAATGGCATGCTGGTGCAAATGGCTTTGGCGAAACTGGTCCCAGGTGATCTCGCGAGTGAACTCTGAGGCGCGCCTGGCGGCGATCAGAATGTCCAGCAAATACGCGTCATCTCGCCACATAGAGCGGTTCCAAGTGTGTCAATATGTGCTTGCGTCGAATGTAATTCTCGCTTTGTTCCACCAACCGCTTCTCAACCAGATCGACCTTTCGGCCGCACAGGGCTTCCAATTCCTCTTCCATCGTCAGAAAATGCTCATACCGCCAATCTGCGTCTGGCCCAAATACGACGAGCACATCCACATCGCTTTCGGGACTGAAATCCTTCCGCAGGACCGATCCGAACAATGCCAGTTCGGTGATTCGCCATCGTCGGCAGAAATCCGCCAGGCGCTCCTGATCGATCGAGATGTGCGGCATTACTCCACCTCCGGAATCTTCAGGCGCTCGATGCCTCGGTCGTCCACGATCTTAACAGCAACGCGTTTGTGTTCGCCCACCTCGAAGGGCAGCGACTCCGTCCCCCGGTAGGCTTCGATCCGCTCGTGGACGGGGAGCGAGACGGTGGGGACTTCAAATGAGGTATGCTCAGCCTTCCCGGCCCATTGCAGTTGCGGTTCGAGATGTGGGTCGTAAGCGTAAGTCTTCTTCTGTCCGGCGTCCGGGTCAGTCTCCGGCGTCACCAACCCGACCGGCGGGTTGTTGATCCGCTCCTTGCCCTTGTGCTCGTACGACTCAATGGGGCGTTTCGATTCGCTCTTCTTTCCTCGTGCCATCGATCACCTACCTCGCATTTTCGCCACGCCCTGGGTAAGGAGGCCAACGCCCAGCATCAACGGCGAGCGGAGCGAGTCCGCCGTATGCCTACGTCAGGCATCAGAAGGTCTATAGACTATGGGCGGTTTGATGTCAGTGCACACAAAAGACTATGGTATTACGGGAAATTAAAAATAACGCCACCTGTATCCCAGTAAGTCTTGAAAGATGGATGATTCAAGTATGAGTAAAGCGCATTGATGCCTGTGTACGGAACTCCGAGAACCGCCATGGCGTTAAAAAAGGCGGGCCAGTCGTCGTGATGTTGGCCGAACTTGGCTCCGTTGGGATAAAAAACCCCCGCTCTATAACCGAACCCCACGTGCTGTCTCTTGGACATTTCATCGCCGTATCGAATCGTCCAGTTATACCAAAGGTCAATGAAGGCGTATGTTTTTGCGAGTTCAAGGAGTTTGGGGTCCATGCTATTTCTCCTTTGATGAGGCTCAACTATTACGTAGATTGGTCAGCCTATTCGCGCCAAAGACTTCTATAGTGATGGCGAATTGTAGAATCGGATCCAGCCGTTAGCAAGCGATTTGTGGACTCTACGCCCTCTTACAGATACGGCGGGTCTTGTCGGCTTATTTTCTGGATGCCGGCTCGCGCCCGCTTTGCGGGCTTGGCCGGAATGACGTCGAAAAATATGCGACGAATTTTAGAACAGGACACTATTACCGCTTGCACCTGTAGTCTGTCCGTGAGGATGAAGGTCCGGGGTAGAAAGCCAGACGCCGGATGGGATCGTTGCTCCGAAAAATCCCCCTCACCTTTATCCTCCCCCCCCCATTGGGGGAGAGGAGGTCTTTTTTGGTTCCCCTCGCCTCCTTTGGAGGAGAGGGCGGGGGTGAGGAGGGACTTTCTAACCAAAGACAATGAGATTGCCGCACTCCCTTCGGTCGCTCGCAATGACAGGGTCGGGGGGCTATTATGACCATGAGTCGGCTACTAGCGTATGGGTATTGGGTGGACGAACTACCTGTATTGAAGCAGTTCTTCGACAGTGAGACCGATGTCGGTGGGGATTTTCATGAGGGTCCGATGTACTGCCTCCAGCGCCTCGCGGCGATTGAACTCCAATGCTTCCCGAAGCGTTATCCGAAGGCTTTCAAGTAACTTGTCCCTTGTAGCCTCCTGGCAGTTTACGCCCGGAACCTCCTCAACCCATCCGATCCACCACTGACCTCTCTGCTTGATGACCGCTGTGTAGTGTTCCTTCATATGCGACTCCTCATCTCCTGACACTTCTTACCGAGAGGGAATCGAAGCTACGGCTCCACGCGGATCCGGCCCTCTTGGTCCTCGATGATTTCGCCGATGAGGGCCGCGACCGGTGTCTTGCGCTCATTCAGGCGCCGCACAAGGGCCGCCGTCCTGTCCTTCGGGACAGCGATCAGGAGGCCGCCGGAGGTCTGGGCGTCGCAGAGCATCAGTCGGGCCTCTTCATCAATCCCTGGATCCCATGTAACGGCGGATTGCAGCGAGTCATAATTGCGTTTTGTTCCACCAGGGCAGACCCCTTGTCTGACCAGATCCCAGGCCTCCGGCAGGACGGGGATCTTCGAAAGCCACACCCGCGCGCCCATCTTGCTCCCTGTCGTCATCTCATGCAGGTGGCCGAGCAGTCCGAAACCGGTCACATCCGTACAGGCGTGGGCGCCTACCGCGACCATGGCCTCCGATGCGTCTTTATTCAGCGTTGCCATCAATGCGACGGCCGCATCGATCGTTGATGGTGCGGCCTTGCCGCGCTTAATCGCCGTTGTGATAATCCCGATGCCGAGAGGTTTGGTCAACACCAGATCATCGCCGATCAGGGCAGTCGAGTTCTTATAGATTTTTGCAGGATGGATCAGTCCGGTGACAACGAGGCCGTATTTGGGCTCCGGATCGTCAATGCTGTGGCCTCCGATGATCGGGATCCCGGCCTCCCGAACCTTATCGGCGCCGCCGCGAAGGATCTCCGCCAGGATATCCAAGGATAGCGATCCCACGGGAAACCCGACAATGTTCAGGGCGAAGAGCGGGGTCGCACCCATCGCATAGATGTCGCTCAGCGAGTTGGCGGCGGCGATCTGACCGCAACTGTAGGGGTCGTCGACGACGGGAGTGATATAGTCGACGGTCTGGACGATGGCCTGTCCGCCGTCGAGTTGGTACACGGCGGCATCGTCGGAGGTCTCGGCCCCCACAAGAATGCGCGAGTCGTCAAATTGTGGAAGCTGGCCCAGCACCTGAGCCAGATCAGCAGGGCTGATTTTACAGGCTCAGCCGGCCCCGTGCGACAACGACGTCAGTCGAATCTGTTGGCCACTCATGGTTGCACTCCTTAGGCAACTACTGAAACGTATCGGGTTCGTAGGTCGGCTGGTTTTTGTTGTCTCTCGCGTTGCCCGTTGCGTCGATTCCGACGATCCGCATCACATACCGGACCACTGTGACGCCGAGAAGTCCGATCAGGATCCCCCAGAGCGCTCCACCCACGACATCAAACGGATAATGGGAGCCGACATAGACCCGGGAATAGCCCACGAGGACCGCCGCAGGGAAGCACAGCCATCCTGATCGTGAATAATTATAGGAGAGAAATGTAGCCAAAGCAAACGTGTTGCTGGCGTGGTTTGAGGGAAACGAGAACGAAACGGGACGCGTCAGGTCTCTGAGGGGATGAAAAGGCCTGGTCCGTTCAAAGAGATCCTTCAAGAGCTGGCTGGTTTCATCGGCAAGAAGAATGACGGCAATCGCGGCCAAGGCGATGATCCGATCACGCTTTGGTCGGAAGAGCAATACGTACCCGAGCAGCGCGGCCGCCGGCAGGACGAAGTTCCACTTATCAGTAATGAAGGGCATCAGAAGGTCGAAGATCGGATTCCGGAGGGTACGGGTAATCACGTAGAATCCCGCCTCGTCCCACTCGTGCAATCGTTCCAGCCATGATGTGGCAAGCATGATCGGATTCGGCGCTTACGTGTCTATTCGGTGCTCTGAGGGACCGACCAGAAACACGATTCCCCCCAACCCGCTGCAAAGAGCCGTGACGACGAACCAGAGCAGCGACAGGCTGATGGCGCCGGCGGCATCCAGACCGACCTTGGTGAAGAGATAGACGGCGCTCCCTTCTCGAAGCCCGAGGCCGGCAATCGAGATCGGCACCATCGAAATCACGCTCATCAACGGGACAAACAGAAAAAAATAGTGAAAGGGGACGGAGAGGTTGAGCGCCTGCGAGATCAGGTAGAAGATCGTGATGACCAGGGACTGCAAGACCAACGAGAGCCCCAGTGCGAGTAAGAGGGTTGCTCGGTGGGCCCAGTACTGTTGAACCGCTTCATACAGACGATGGAGGGTTTCGTGAAATCTGCCCAGACCGACGCCGTGAAGCAACCTGAAGAACAGCGCCTGAAGTCGATCGCTGAGCAATGATGCGACGAGGACGACCATCCCGACCGCCGAGCCGGCTGTCAACCACATAATCAACGGGTCGCTTAGGTGGGCATAGGCGGGGACCACGGCGATGCAGGCGATAATGGCCATCGCGACAAAACCGGAGAGTCGCTCAACAAGGATCGAGGCCAACGACGCCTCGCGTCGTTCGGTCAGCCGTGAGACCCGATAGCCTCTGACCACATCGCCGCCGATCGCCGTCGGCAGCATCAGGTTAAAGAACATCCCCTCATAGTACAGGAGAATGAGACGCCAGAACGGGAGATGGATCTGTTCGGCCTGAAGCAGACATCTCCAGCGAATAGTGCTGAGTAACTGAACCAGCAGATACAACAGTACAGATCCGAAAAAGATCGGAAAACGCAGGGAGCGAAAGAGGGTAGCGAGGGCCTGCAGATCGGTCCTGGATAAGAGTAAGGCCAGTAACGCGATGCTGACGGCGAGCTTCAGGCCGAACTGCCACATCTTTGTTGCTGTCCTATTGGTCGAGTTCAATGCCGTCTCCTGCAGTCTTGACCTCACGGATGATCCGGTGGACCATGTAGATCGGTTTGCGCTGTGTTTCATGATAGACGCGCGCGACCATCTCGCCGAGCAGGCCCATACCGACAAGCTGGACCCCCAGGATGAGGAGAAGGATCGCGAGCAGTAAGAGCGGCCTGCCGCCGATCGATTGGTTCATGAGGAGCTTGATGCCGGCCAGGTACAGAAGCAATCCTCCCCCGGCGGTGCCGATGGCGAGTCCCAACCCGCCGAAGATCTGGATCGGCGAGGTGCTGAAACGAAGGAGGAACTTGACGGCGATCAGATCCAGGAGGACCCGTACCGTTCGAACAATGGAGTACTTGGAACGTCCGAATCGTCTTGGATGGTGGTTGATTTTTACCTCAGCGATGGCAACGCCCATCCAACTGGCAATGGCCGGGATAAACCGATGCAACTCCCCGTACAGCCGGAGGTTCTCTACGACGACCCGTCGATACGCCTTCAGCGTACATCCGTAGTCGTGCAGCCGAACGCCGGTTGTGACGGAGATAAGCCAGTTCGCGATCATTGAGGGTAGTCGCCTTGACAGGAAAGGATCCTGACGATCGGCCCGCCAGCCGCTGACCACGTCATAATCCTGGATACGCTCCAAGAGCCTCGGAATGTCGGCCGGGTCGTTCTGGAGGTCTCCATCGAGGGTCACGATCACGTCGCCCGTCGCATGATCAAAGCCCGCGGAAAGGGCGGCCGTCTGGCCGAAGTTCCGCCGAAGTACCACAATCCTCCACCGCGGATCCTCTTTCACGATCGCCTCGAGAACGGCGGGCGTCCGATCGGTGCTGCCATCGTCGACGGCGACCACCTCGTACGCTCGTCCGAGCCCATCCAGGACCTCGGCGATTTGGTCATGAAGGGGACGGATGCTCTCTTCCTCGTTGTAAAAGGGGATCACGACGGACAGCCATGGTGCCTGTCGAAGATCGTCGCATGCGGCGCGATGGGGCGAGTCGTCCCGCATCTAGTATCCGATCTGCTCAGCCGGAGGGAATTGGTGGAAACCATAGCAGCGGAAGATGAACCACGGGTTGGGCTGGGTCGTCTGTCCGCCATCCGAGAGGTGGATCGGACGCTCCGGAGCCACCCTGTCGAAGGAACGGAGCACCGCATCGGGCGGCGCCGATCGATCCGTGACATAGATGGCGTTCCAGCCCTGTACTTCCTCGGTTCCGCCCCAGACGTCAAACTGATTCATTCGTCGGCCAAGTTGAATGTTGTACGTCTTCGGATGGGCGGGTACATAGAACTGTACCTCGCTCGCGACCTGATACCGGTCGCTGAAGAGGAACGTCGGGCCGGTTTGACTCATCTCTTCGTAGATCGTATTGACCCGCGCCCCGAGTTCTGCCCATCCCCTGAGCCGCCTGGTCAGATCGAGCTTGCGAGGGAGCGGCAGGCCCACTGAGGCCGGCGCATGCGGAAAATGGCCGATCGCGCCGACCAGGAAACCGGTCGCTAACGCGCAGGCGAGCAGGGCGCGGCTGCGCGTCCATCGCCAGGCCGGGATGTCGTCGGCGAGTGAGCCGTGTCGCCACCTGGCGACGGCGACGGCGGCCGCGATATAGGCCGGCGCGGCCCAGTTGGCTTGTACCTTCGTCCACAGACTGGTCATGAGACAGACCGCCAAGAGGGGTACTGAGGCGCACAAGAGAAACAGCGAGGTATCATCGGTCCGTCGAACGAGTCCGGCCCGACCGGCCTCCCGGAGTCCGAGCATCAGGAGTGCCAACAGGACAGGGGTCACGACGCCGACCTGAGATGCGACGAATTCCCCTGTGCTCTTCAGCGGCATCACCCCGTGTCCGCTTGCACCAAGCTGTTCCAGGAGGTGACGAAATGAGACAAAGTGATGCGTGGCGCTCCACAAGATAACCGGGGTAAAGATGAGCAGGCCGACGCCCAACATGAGGTAGGGACCCGGCCGCCGCATCCAGAACCGGTGGTGTCGGGATAATATGAGATAGAGGAACATCTGCGGTACCATGATGGCCATCGTGTACTTGCTGAGCAAACCAAGCCCGAGGCCGATCCCTGCGAGGAGCCACCAGGCGTGACCCTCTGCGGTGAGCGCGCGGTGGATGAGTAGCAGCGTGAGGGACCAGAAGAATGCGAGCGGGGCATCGATCGTCATTAAAATCGCACCCGCCTGCGCGAGCGGTATGGCGGCAAGCAGAAGCACCGCTTCCAGGCCGGCCCATCTGGAGCGGCAGAGTCGATTCGCCAGCAGGAACGTGAGGAAGAGCGTGCCGGTTGAGAGCACAACCGCCGGTAGCCGGACAAAAAATTCGGTATCGCCCCCAAACCATGTAGAAAGGGCAATCAGGTAGGCCACCATCGGCCCTTTACTGTAGTAGCTCCAGTCCAACCGCTTCGACCAGGTCCAATAGTGGGCCTCGTCCGGCGCCAGATCGAACCGTCCCGAGCTGATGAACCAGAGGTGAAAGGCGGTCACAAGACCGACGAAGAGCAGGCAGTACAGCGACACCCACCGAACACTCGCCCGGTGCGTCCCGGCCAGGAACGATCCCTCAAAGCGAGCGGTCTCGCGTGAGAGGGGGAGTTCAGGCGCGGCGCTTCTGGAGCGTGCGATCTTTTTCCTCCACTTCAGAGGCGAGCGCCTCCTTGAACGATTGCAGCTTGCGCTGGAGCCGCTCGTCCGACAGCGCCAGAATCCGCGCGGCCAGGATGGCGGCGTTCTTCGCGCCCGCCTCGCCGATCGCCATCGTGGCGACCGGCACACCGCCGGGCATCTGCACGATAGAGAGCAGCGCGTCCAGACCCTTCAGCGAGCTCGAGGCCAGCGGCACCCCGATGACCGGAAGCGTCGTCTGGCCCGCAATGACCCCGGCAAGGTGCGCTGCGGCCCCGGCGCCGGCGACGATCACCTTGATCCCTCGTGCCTCAGCCTTCCGGATATAGTCCAGTGTTGCGTCGAGGGAACGATGGGCAGAGCTGATTTTCAACTCGAACGGGATCTCAAATCGTTCCAGGGCCTTTGCGGTCAGTTCCATCACCGCCAGATCAGAGTCGCTGCCCATGATGATCCCGACCACGGGGTGCGTTGTCGTATTGTGGTGAGTGGTCACCTGTCGCTCCTTCCCATCCGGATTCTCATGGTACGTTGCTGTGCGCTTATGAGACTGTGCCGAGGGCGTGGGCGCCGATGTCGGTTCGGTAGTGCGCGCCCTCCCAATGGATCTGCTTCACCGCTCGGTAGGTGGTGGCGATGGCCGCCTGAATGTCTCGTCCGAGCCCGGTGACACCAAGGACCCGTCCGCCGCCGGTCACGATGTCTTCATTGACCCTGCTCGTCCCGGCATGGAAGATCATCACACCTGGTTCGGTAGCGGCCTCTGCGAGCCCATCGATCCGGGCGCCGTGATCGTACGGGCCGGGATAGCCTTTTGATGCCATGACCACGCAGACACTTGCGTCGGGTCTCCAGTCGATGATCTGATCCCGCAATCGGCCGTCCACGACTGCCTCCAGCAGCGGGACCAGATCGGACCGCAGTCGCAACAGCAGCGGTTGCGTCTCAGGGTCACCGAATCTGGCATTAAACTCGAGCACCTTGATCTCCCCCCTGTTGATCATTAACCCTGCGTACAGGACGCCCCTGTATGGCCGCCCTTCCGTCGCCATCCCTGCGACGGCCGGCATCATGACCCGTTCCATAATCTGCCGGTGGATAGACTCCGTAATGATCGGGGCCGGGGAGTAAGCGCCCATGCCTCCGGTGTTGGGCCCCTGATCCCCATTAAAGACGCGTTTATGATCCTGAGACGATGCCAGCGGTAGAACGGTTTCTCCGTCGGTCAACGCGTGAAACGAGGCCTCCTCCCCCTCCAGGTACTCCTCGATGACGATCCGCTGGCCGGCATCGCCGAAGAGCCGCTCTTCCATAATCTTCTTGACCGCATCCAGGGCCTCAGACAGTTCGCGGCAAATAATGACCCCCTTGCCTGCCGCCAGGCCATCAGCCTTAATGACCAGTGGGGTTCCAATCTCCCGGATGTATCGCTGCGCCTCCTCGGGCGACTCGAAGGTCTGAAAGAAGCCGGAGGGGATATGATGCCTCCGCATCAATCCCTTGGCGAAAACTTTACTTCCTTCGATGACGGCCGCCTCCTTGCGGGGTCCGAAGATCCGAAGTCCGCGACGCTCAAACTCGTCCACGATGCCAAGGGTCAGCGGCAGCTCGGGTCCCACGACGGTCAGATCGATCCGACTGCGTTCGGCGAAGTCGGCCAGGAGGCGGATATCGGAGGCGCTGATCGGTATACACTCGGCCACCTCACCGATCCCGGCGTTGCCCGGCGCCGCCCAGACCTTCGTCACCTTGGGACTCTGAGCGATCTTCCATGCGAGCGCATGTTCCCGGCCGCCCGATCCAATCACAAGAATCTGCATAAGGTCTCCTGGGGACGTTCGAATCAATGGCGAAAGTGCCGAATGCCGGTAAAGATCATGACCATGCCGGCCTCGTCCGCTGCAGCGATCGCCTCCGCGTCGCGAATGGAGCCGCCCGGCTGGATGATCGCCGTCACGCCGGCTGCGGCGGCGACATCAATCCCATCCCGAAACGGAAAGAAGGCGTCGGATGCCAGGACCGTCCCCTTGGTCGGTGAGGCTGCCTTCATAATCGCCAGTCGACAGGCGTCGACCCGGCTCATCTGCCCGGCGCCGATCCCTACCGTCGCGTGTTCGTTCGTCAGGACGATGGCATTGGACTTCACATGCTTCGCGACGCGCCACGCGAACCGAAGCGCCCGCATCTCAGCATCGCTGGGTGCGCGTTGCGTCATCACGCGGAGGGCGTCGGGATCGAGATCGATCTGATCGCGTTCCTGGACCAGCATCCCATGGGCGATCGGTCGGAACTCCAGAGTAGCCCGGTCGGCTGGCGTGGTTGCCGGCCACGGTTCAACCAGCAGGAGCCGAAGAGCCTTCTTATCTTTCAGGATGGCGAGTGCCGCCTCATGGCATCCCGGGGCAATGACTGCCTCCACAAAGGTTGCCGCCAGTTCCCGCGCGGTGTCGGCATCGACAGGGCGATTGAGCCCAACGACCCCGCCGAAGGCCGAGACCGGATCGGCGGCCATGGCGCGTTTATACGCCTCTTCCAGTCGGGACCCGATACCGACGCCGCAAGGATTGGTGTGCTTCACCACAACAGCGACCGGTTCATCGAACGCGACAACCATGGCGAAGGCGGCATCAAGATCCAGATAATTGTTGAAGGAAAGCTCCTTCCCCTGAAGCTGCGTTGCCCCCGCCACAGAGGGTTCGCGCGTGAGGCGGTCGCCATACAGGGCGGCATGCTGGTGCGGATTTTCGCCGTAACGGAGCGGCCTCAGCTTCATCAGGCGAAGATCGAGGCGATCGGGGAGTATCGATTGATCTCCGTTGCTGCACTGCCGCTCCAGATAGGCGGCGATCAGCGCGTCATAGCGGGCCACGTGCCCGAAGGCCTTCGCCGCCAAATGGAACCGACGGGTCCGGAATAACCCGCCTTGGTCCTGCCGCAGTTCTGCGCCGACCGTGGCGTAATCGGCCGGATCAACAACAACCGCGACATCCTCAAAGTTTTTTGCGGCAGCCCGGATGAGGCTTGGTCCGCCGATATCGATCTGTTCGACAGCCTCATCCAGCGTGGTGTCGGCCTTGGAGACCGTCGCTTCGAAGGGGTACAGGTTGACGACGACGAGGTCAATGGGTGAGATGTCCAGCTCTTGCAGCCGCTGCTGGTGGTCTGGGTCGCCTCGTTTCGCCAGGATGCCGGCATGGATCTTTGGATGGAGGGTTTTGACCCGCCCGTCCATCATCTCAGGAAAACCTGTGACGTCGGCGACATCTACTACCGGGATCCCGGCTTCCCGAAGGGCACGAGCCGTTCCGCCGGTCGAGATGATCCGAACGGACAGCCCATGCAGTATCGACGCCAGTTCAATCAGTCCCGTCTTATCGGAAACGCTGATCAGGGCCCGTCGAACACGCACCAACCCTTTGTGGCCTGTATCTGCGTGTGACACCGTCACGGGTTGATGACCCCCCAGGCTTGTTGTTCATGCGGCTGTCGGGTATCGGCACCATCGCACACTACCCGACGACCTTCGATTGTCAACCGCCCCTCGGCAAACAGTTGGATAGCTCGCGGGTAGATCCGATGTTCATAGGTGAGAATGCGGGCCGAGAGACTCTCTTCGGTGTCATCGTCCAGCACCGGGACGGCGGCCTGAATAATGATGGGGCCGGTATCGACCCCCTCATCGACAAAGTGCACCGTACAGCCGGAGACCTTTGCGCCGTACCGGAGCGCCTGGCGCTGGGCGTGCGGCCCTCGGAACGCCGGGAGGAGTGCCGGGTGAATATTCATGATCCTGTTCCGATACTCCCGAATGAAATGAGGGCTCAGCAGACGCATGAACCCGGCCAGGCAGACCAACTCAACCTCGCACTTCCGCAGCAGGTCAATGACCGTCGCGTCGAACGCCTCCCCCGTATCATGCAGGCGCGGATCGATGAAGCTTGTCTCAATGTCGTGCCGTCGAGCCAGCTCCAACGCACGGGCATCGGCTACGTCGCTGATGACGATGACGACGCGCGCGGCAATCATTCCGGTCTCACTGGCGTCGATGATCGCCTGCAGATTGCTCCCTCGACCGGAAATCAGTACGCCAAGACGTATCTTTTGTCGACTGTTCACCGTGAACCCGATGCCCCGCTCGTCTACCGTCTCCGTGGCTAAGGTTGATAATTCAAGATAACAAAAAGGCCGGTATGGGGCAAGCGGATTGCGGAGATACCGAGAACAGACGACGGGCGCTACGGGTCCTCGGAGTTCGTCGTATGTCACGCGGTTGGTTATTACGCCGAAAAAAATTCTTGACACGCCCAGTAAGAATTTGTATAAAAACACGACTAGGTCAATCGACTTACTCAATATTCTGCAGATGATTGAAAATGAAGATTTCGACAAAGGGTGATTACGCAACGCGGGCGATGCAGGATCTGGCCCTTCACTACGACCAGGGGCCGATCCAGATCGAGGATATCGCCCGGCGACAGCACCTTCCGACCCGGTATCTCGAGCAGATCCTTTTGAACCTCAAACGGGCGGGATTTCTCGAGAGCAAGCGTGGGATGAGCGGGGGGTACTACTTGGCCAAACATCCCCGGGAGATCACCGTCGGTGCCATCATTCGGGCCACAGAGGGTCCGATCGTGCCGATTTTCTGCGTTGGGAGCGGCCCACGGGAGGTCTGCATCGAGGAGTCCCTCTGCTCTCTGCGAGACATTTGGGCCGATGTGCGCGACGCCGTCAGTCGGATCGTCGATCATATGACCCTGGAAGACCTCTGCGGGAAGATCCGGTCGAAACAGGAGCGAGGGGGGGTCAGCTATCAGATCTGACGGGTCTGGACCGCCGAGAGGTTGAACGCATCGATGCCACGATTGGTTCGAAACATACTGGAGTTGATCGGCGATACGCCGCTGGTGCAGTTGCAGCGGATACCGCGTCGCGGTTCGGCTTGTATTCTCGCGAAGTTAGAGTCGTTGAATCCGGGTGGAAGCGTCAAGGACCGAATCGCGCTGGCGATGATCGAGGAGGCAGAGCGGAGCGGGTGCCTGAAGCCGGGCGACACGATTGTCGAGCCGACCTCGGGGAATACCGGGATCGGGCTGGCGATGGTGGCGGCCGTCAAGGGATACCGTCTGATTCTGACGATGCCGGAGGATATGAGCGCTGAACGGCGAAAGTTAGTCGGTCGACTGGGGGCCGAGGTCATCCTCACCCCGGCGATCGAGGGGATGAGCGGAGCGGTCTACGCGGCGGAATCGCTGGTGGCGCAACATCCGGGCTACTTCATGCCGCAACAGTTTGTCAATCCGACCAACCCGGAGGTCCATCGCCGGACAACGGCTCAAGAGCTCCTGAAGGCGACCGACGGTCAGATCGATGCCTTTGTGGCCGGTGTCGGGACCGGCGGGACGATTACCGGTGTGGGTGAAGTGCTGAAACGTGAGGTCCCGCACGTGCAAATCATTGCGGTAGAGCCGGCCAGATCGCCCGTATTGCAAGGAGGGAGAGCCAGGCCCCACGGCATTCAGGGGATCGGGGCAAGTTTTGTTCCCGGCGTGTTGAACATGCAGGTGATTGATGAGATTATCGGGGTCGAGGACGAGGACGCCTATCGGATGGCCGCTCGTCTGGGTAAGGAAGAGGGCTTGCTGGTGGGAATCTCAGCGGGCGCCAACGTCTTCGCCGCAGCCATCGTGGCCGAACGGCTGGACGCAAAAAAGGCCGTAGTGACGCTCCTCCCAGATACGGGAGAGCGATATCTGTCGGTTTCACTGTGACCTATAGGGAGCATACGTATGAATGGCTGGCCTGACATGAAGGTCTCTCAAGCCCATACATCGGCGGAGAGCAATCGCAATGCGGCGATCCGCGTGTATATCCCGACCCCCTATCGGGGACTGACCCGGAATCAGCCCCGTGTCGAAGGACGAGGGGACGATCTCGTGGAACTGCTGGAGGATCTGGAGCGGCGTTTTCCTGGGCTCCACCCGCTGGTGTTCGATCAGATGGGCGAGCTGCATCGTCATCTTAACGTCTATGTCAACAACGTAGCGGTCGAGGAGTTGGGCGGGAAGCGGACTGCGCTCAAGGATGGCGATGAGGTCGCGTTGATCCCGGCCATGGCAGGGGGAGCAGGACCGTTTAACGAGGAGCAGATCCGCCGCTACAGCCGCCATATCATCCTTCCTGAGGTGGGCGGGAGGGGACAGCGCAAGCTGCTGAACAGTTCCGCGCTGCTCGTGGGGGCCGGCGGTCTGGGCTCTCCTGCGGCGCTCTACCTGGCCGCGGCCGGTGTCGGGCGCCTCGGCATCATCGATGCCGATGTGGTCGATCTGAGCAATCTGCAGCGACAGATCCTGCACCACGTGGATGATGTGGGGCGGCCAAAGGTGGTCTCGGCGGTCGAGACGATCGGTCAGATCAATCCCGACGTGAAGGTGGAGCCGATTCAGGCCTTGCTCTCCTCGGAGAACGCGAAGGAGGTCATCAGCCAGTATGACGTAGTCGTGAACGGCTGCGACAACTTTCCGACCCGATACCTGGTCAACGATGCCTGCGTCCTGCTGAAGAAACCGCTTGTGGATGGAAGCATCTTTAAGTTCGAAGGGCAGGTGACGGTCTTTCTCCCCGGTCAGGGGTGTTATCGGTGTCTGTACCCGGCGCCCCCGCCACCGGGGCTCGTGCCGAGCTGTCAGGAGGCCGGGGTACTCGGGGTGCTGTGCGGTATCGTCGGCAGTCTACAGGCGATCGAGGCGATCAAGCTGCTGCTTGGGATCGGCGATTCGTTGGCCGGGCGGCTCCTCTTTTTCGACTCGTTGGGAATGGAGTTCAGGCAGGTCAAGGTGCGACGCGATGCCGACTGCCCGGTCTGCGGCGACCGTCCGACCATTACCGATCTGATCGATTACCACGAGTTCTGCGGAGTGCCTGGCGGTGGCCACTGAGGATGTGAGGCGCAACCATGATCCCCATGATCGGTCTGGGTCTGCCTGTGGGCGTTGCCTTCGGCTACGCCCTGCAGCGCGGTCGGTTCTGCATGAACTCGACGTTTCGCGATATCCTGTTGTCGCGGGATCTGACGCTGTTGCGGGCCTACCTGCTGGCGCTCTTGATTCAGATGGTCGGGGTGCGAGTCATGGCGACGCTGGGCCTGTTTGGGCTGGGTATGGCGCCCTTTTTCTGGATGGCGACGCTGTTCGGCGGATTCGTCTTCGGTCTCGGCATGGCCTTGTCGGGCGGCTGCGCCAGCGGAAGCACCTATCGGTCGGGTGAGGGGATGGTGGGCTCGATCATCGCATTAATCGGGTTTGTGTTCGGGATGACCATGACGAATGACGGCGTGTTGGAGCCGGTGCAGGCCGCGTTTCGGAGCCGGGTGATCGAGATTGACGGACAGCCGGCAACCTTGGATCGGCTGTTGGGCGTTAATCCCTGGGTCCTGGTTGTGGTCTGTGTGATGCTCGGCGGATGGTGGCTGCTGAGAAGCCCGTCCGGCGGGTATCAGCGAGGATGGAGTTGGGTGAGAAGCGGCATCACCATCGGTCTGATTGCGACAGCGGCCTGGCCGATGTCCGCCCTGACCGGACGGGAGTACGGGTTGTCGGTAACCGAACCGATCCGAACTATTTCGGGATACCTGTTTACGGGCGAGACCGATCGCCTGACCTGGGGTAGTTTCATGTGGCTGGGACTGATCGCGGGGGCGTACGCAGCCTCGCGGTCGCACGGCGAGTTCGCCTGGCGCGCCCCGGGTGCGCAGCGCCTGCTCCAGGCGCTCGGCGGTGGGCTGCTGATGGGGGTGGGGGCGGCCATCGCGGGCGGCTGTAACATCGGCCACGGACTGACCGGCGTGCCGCTGTTTGCGCTGAGCAGTCTGACCGCGACCTTCAGCGTGATAGTGGGCGTGTGGGCCGGCGTCTATCTCTTATTCGGTAGTGTGGCGTTTGAGCGTGGTGTACGCGGCGCCCAGCGGGCGTAGTGTCCCCGGGTGTGATGTTGATGGTAAGAGGGAGGGTGTGGAGGCGCGATGACAAAGTACTCCCTTGACGTGACCGGAGAGATCTGCCCGTATCCGTTGATGCTGACCAAGCAGAAGATGGGAACGCTTACGACCGGCGACCAGTTGGTGGTAATGGTCGATTACGCGAAATCGGTCGAGGATATCCCACGGTGGGCGAAGGAGGAAGGGCACTCGGTTGTGGCCATCTCCGAGGTCGGCGGAACCCAGTGGGAAATCGTCCTGGAGAAGGTCTGATGTGGAGGGGTGGAGGAGGGGATGATGAGTGGGGCGCCTGAGCAGGTGGTGGAGTCCCTTGATCTGAAGGGCGAGGTGTGCCCCTACACGTTTGTCAAGGCCAAATTGGCGTTAGAGGAGCTGGACAGCGGCCGGATGCTGAGGGTGATTGTAGATAACCCCGGCTCGGCGGCGAACGTTCCCCGGAGCCTGCGTAGTGAGGGACACGTCGTTCTTGACGTGACGCAACTGAACGATACCGACTGGGCGATTACGGTACAAAAGGCCTGACCCCACGTAAGGGCAGGCCGGAAACGAGCCAGCCGACAAATGAGGATATGAATGAAATCAGACGATATTCTTGACGCAATCGGGAACACACCGCTGGTAGAGCTGCCGCGAATGAGCCCCAAGAAGGGAATCCGGATCTTCGCCAAGCTGGAGGGAACCAACCCGACCGGCAGCCTGAAGGATCGAATCGTCAAGTACATGCTTGAACAGGCCGAGCGGAGCGGCGAATTGACGAAGGACAAGACGATCCTGGAGCCGACGAGCGGCAATACCGGTATCGCCTTGGCCATGATCGGGAAACGGAAGGGGTATAAGGTCAAGGTCGTCATCCCGGAAAACGCGACCCCGGAGCGACGCCAGCTTCTGGAGATTTTTGGCGCCGAGTTGATCTACTCGGATGGGACGAAAGGGAGTAACGGCGCCATCGAGTTGGCTCAGAAACTGGTGGCGCAGGACCCGACCCTCTATATGCCGTTTCAGTACGGCAATCCGGCCAACCCGATGGCCCACTATGAAACGACCGGTACGGAGATCTTGAACGTCCTTCCGGACGTCGATGTCTTTGTGGCCGGACTCGGCACCGGCGGCACGCTGATGGGCGTCGGTCGACGGCTGAAGGAACATAATCCTAAGACCAAGGTCATTGCCGTAGAGCCGCACCCGGGCGATCTGGTCCAGGGGCTTCGGAGCCTGGACGAGGGGTTCATTCCTCCGATTCTCGATACCAGTCTCCTGGACAGCAAGATCATGGTCGATTCCCGCTGCGCGTTTGCGGCGACCAAGGATCTGACCAACAAGGAAGGGATCTTCGCGGGGGTCTCATCGGGCGCAGTGGTTCATGTAGCGATCAGGACGGCGCACCGGATGGAGAAGGGCAACATCGTCGTGATCCTCTGCGATACCGGATGGAAGTATATCAGCCTGGGCGTGTGGCATAAGGAGTTTCCGGAGTTTGGCGAGAACATGTACAGCCACCTCTGGTGGTAGGCCTGCGGGGAGCGGCGTCGAATACATGGTCCTGACAGAACGAGAGCTGAAGGAAATATTTGCACACGCTGAAGAGGCGTATCCCGAGGAGGCCTGCGGGATCGTCATCGGAAAGCCGGACGATCAGGATACGCATGCGGTACGTCGATGCGGCAATCTTGCAAATCAGTTTCACCTGGATGACCCGATTCGGAATCCGAGAGACGCGAAGACTGCCTACATCATGGATCCGAAGGATCTGCTGCGGATTCAGAGCGACGCTGATGCGAAGGGTGTGGAGTTTGTTCTGCTCTATCATTCGCACCCGGATCACGAAGCCTACTTCTCCGAGACCGATCGAGAGCTGGCGCTGTTCGGCGACGAACCGGTATGGCCGCATCTACGCTATCTCGTGGTGTCGGTAAAAAACGGCAAGGTCGCCTATTCCAGGATCTTCAGTTGGGACAGTACCGAGAAACAGTTCAGAGAAGAAGCATCGACTGTCGGTGCAATCGACTAGTGTCTCATTGCGTGAGTACTCGTCTTACTCTAACAACCCTGTCGTCATTCCTGCGGAAGCAGGAATCCAGTGTTCATAAGTTTCTGGACCCCGGCTTTCGCCGGGGTGACGGCTCATAGTTGTATCGCTGACTTGTGCAATAGAGCGCTGACGCCTCGTTGAGGACGGCGTAGGGGACCGGACGTGGTGGGTGACGTTCGAAAGTGAGAGATGGTCGCACAATGAGCAGACGCCGAGGGCATGATGAACCTTGATATCGGGCAGATTACGCTCATCGGCATCACGGTCTTTGCGGCCGCTGTCAACGGGGCTTTGGGGTACGGATTTTCATCGTTGACCGTCCCCGTCGCACTGATCTTTTATGCCAACAGGATCTTGAACCCCGCCCTGGTATTGCTGGAGGTCGCGCTGAATAGCTATGTGTTGCTCGTCAACTGGAAGAGCATCCGAAAGATCTGGAAGCGGGTGCTGCCGATCGTGTGCGGCCTTATCCCCGGCATCATCGGGGGGAGCTATGCACTTTCGATGGTGGGACCGGAATGGCTTAAGCTGATCACGTATCTGATTGTGTTGCCCCTGATCCTGCTGCAGGCCGCGGGGGTCAGACGGCCGATTCGATCCGAACAGCTCATCGGTGTTCCGTTCGGTGTCGGCGTTGGTGTCCTCTACTCAACGACCACTATCTCCGGCCCTCCGCTGGCGCTTCTGTTCAACAACCAGGGCTTCGTCAAGGGCGAATTTCGGGCTGCGCTGGGGCTGATCAGGGTGATCGAGTCGACCGTGACGGCAACCGCATATTACTTTCTGGGAGTGTACACGGCGGAGAGCACGGGGCTCCTGTGGTTGATCGTTCCAAGTGTCGCCATCGGGATTCCGATAGGGGCCTACATCATCGGGCGGCTGAATGCCGAAACATTTCGACGGATTTGTATGAGCTTTGATGCCTGGGTGGTCGGTTTTGGTCTGTCCAAGGTCCTGATCGATCTCAGGTTGATGACCAGCCCGACCGGCTACCTGGTCTGGCTGGCTGTGATCCTGATCGATCTGACGTTGCTCTACGGATTTTTCATGCGGGGATCGGAGTCCGGGACGCCCGCCTTGGGCGTCAACGCCCCAGACGGAAGTGGGAGGCTGATTCCTCAGAAGTCGCCGGCTGTCACCCCGGATGATCTGTCTACGTAAGTCTTACCCCGACAGTTGGGGAGCGAGGAATGATGGAGAGGGCAATTATGCATGATACGAACGAACTGGAGGCTGTTGAGCAATCGCTGAATACCGCCACTCCCGCCGAGGGGCAGGTCAGTCAATCGAAGGTCTCGTCGATCAGTCGGTCGTCCTGGGCCAGCGAGGAGGACATCGACACCTTCGATCAGTTCGTCCAGCGGTTCTGGAAGGGCGAAATCGCGCCGGATGAATTCAAGCGGTTCCGATTGCAGAACGGGATCTATGGGCAGCGGCAAGAAGGGGAGCAGATGTTCCGGATCAAGATCCCGTGGGGCGGCTTGAGCGCGGCGCAACTGGAACTGCTCGCCGAACTTGCGGCGAAGGCGCCGAACGGCGTGGCCCACGTCACGACCCGCCAGAATATCCAACTTCACTTCATCAAACTTGATCAGGTGGCGGCACTGATGCGAGGTCTGGCCACGGTCGGCCTGACGACTCGAGAGGCCTGCGGCAATACCGTTCGTAACGTCGTGGTCGGGCACTGCGCGGGGGTCTGCCCGCGAGAACTGTTCGATGTGACCCCGTATGCCGAGACGGTTGCGCGATTTCTCTTGCGTAATCCGATGAACCAGAACCTGCCCAGGAAGTTCAAGATCGCCTTCTCCGGTTGTCCCGACGATCTCGGCCTGAGTCCGATGCAGGATATCGGCGCCCGCGCGGTCATCCGATCAGCGGCTGGCCGCGAGGAGCGGGGTTTCGAGCTCTATGTCGGGGGCGGCCTCGGTCCCATGCCGCGCCTCGCTGAACTGCTTGAGGAGTTTACGCCGGCGGATCGGTTACTGTCGACCGTTGCGGCCATTGTACGCGTCTTTGACCGCCTCGGCAACCGTGAGGACCGGCACAAGGCCAGGATGAAATTTGTCCTGAACAAGCTGGGGATCGAGGCGTTTCGGGTGCTGGTATTCCAGGAGCGGACCGGCCTCGAGTCGACGATGGCCGGCCGATTTCCCACGGTTGTTGAATGGGACGCCGTCCCGCTTCAGCGCACCCCGTCCGGGTCGCCAAGTACAGCAGCAGAGCCGGCCGATCCTGCCTATCGGCGGTGGCGGGCCACCAATGTGTCGCAACAGAAGCAGGTCGGGTACGTCATGGTCACGATCCGTCTCGATCTTGGGGATATCACCTCCGCGCAGATCCGAACCCTCGCGTTCGTGGCGCGTGAGTTTGGAGACGGCACGGTCCGAAGTACGAACCAGCAGAACTTTGCCCTCAGGTGGATTCCGGCAGAGCGCCTTCCGGCACTTTACCGGGTGCTGAGCGTAGTCGGCCTGGCCGCGCCCTCCGCTGAACGGCTGGCCGATATTACGGCCTGCCCAGGCGCCGAGACCTGCCAGCTCGGCATTACCTCGTCTCGCGGTTTAGGCGCGGCGATGGGCGCCCTGTTCGATGACGAGTTGAAAGATCTGGCGGATGAGACGGGGCTTCGGATCAAGATCTCCGCCTGCCCTAACTCGTGCGGCCAGCATCATCTTGCGGATATCGGATTATACGGCGGCGCGAAGAAGTTCAACGGTCGGCAGGTGCCGACCTACGAGATGTTGCTGGGCGCGCGGCTCACGCCGGGCCAGGCGAGTTACGCCAGACCGGTGGCGCGGATTCCGGCGAAAAATGTCCCTGATGCGGTGGAAACGGTCTTGCAACTTTATCAGAGGACGCGAGAGGATGGGGAATCGTTCAACGGCTTTCTGGACCGTGTTGGACTGGAATCGGTGAAGAAGGTCCTGGCGCCGTTTACGGACCTGCCGGCGGTCTCTGAGGCGCCGGATCAATATCTCGACTACAATGCCGAAGAGGCATTTTCGATTCATATCGGACCGGGCGAGTGCGCGTCGTAGCGGTCGGATTACCAGGTGGTGGAAACGATCGGAGCAGGCAGCATACAACAACAGTGAGGGGAGAAGGAATGAAGAGACAGATTGTCAGGCTGGTCCTGTTTGTTACCGGACTGGCCTTAGTCGTGGGCATCACATCATGGGTCAGTCAGGCGTGGGCGTACGAAGCGTGGGTGACGAATCAGGAGGATCATACCGTCATCGTGATCGATACCGAGACCAATAGGGTGATCGATACGATCACGCCGGGCGGTAAGAAGCCGCATAATATCGCCTTTTCGCCCGACGGCGCCTATGCCTTCATTGCGAATGCCGCGTCCAACGATGTGAGCATGGTCGACACCAGGTCGAGAAAGCCGGTTGCCACATTACCCGCTGGGATCAGAGCCCACGGTCCCGCCGTCACACCGGATGGCCGACAGCTTTGGGTGGCGAACCCGGGGTCCAATGATGTGACGGTCATCGATTTGGAGTCAAGGCAGACGGTCGATACGATCGCCGTCGGGAAGGCTCCAGCGCTTGTGGTCTTCGACCCGAAGGGTACGCGAGCCTATGTCAGTAACGGAGGATCGGGAGACCTGTCGGTGATCGATGTGAAAAGCCGTAAGATCATGACGACCATCGAGGCGGGCAAGGGCGCCATGGGAACGGACGTCACGTGGGACGGCAAGCTTTTGCTGGTGACCGCCGGCGATGTGGATCAGATCGATGTCATACATCTTATGAATCACCAGGTTGCCGCCAGGATTGCGCGCGAGGGCGAGCCGCATGGCCTGGTGATCTCGCCTGACGGCAAGCAGGCGTATGTGGCCAATCGTAAGGCCAATGTGGTATCGGTCATCGATTGTAAGGCGTTAAAGATCATTAAAGATATCCCGGCGGGTAAGCGGATCGACATCCTGACCATCACGCCGGATGGTCGTCGTCTGTACGTGACCAGTCGTGATACGAACAGCGTCATTGCTATCGATACGCTCACGGACAAGATTATCGCCGAGATCCCGGCTGGCAAAGATCCGCACGGGATCGCGGTACTTCCTGCGAGTCACCACTAAACCACGCGCGTATCCGTCACTTGCAATAGCGAATACACCGATGAGTATGAAAGTCCGAGGCGAGGACTCCCGCGTTACGGTCGTCATTGCGAGCGACCAACGGGAGTGCGGCAATCTCACCGTCGTTGTCCTGGAGGACTGTGAGATTGCTTCGGCTGCGCCTCGCAATGACATGGGAGACTTCGGGACAACGATATGGTTGTGATCTGGCGTATGAGTGCGTAAATGGCGCACACATTGGAGTATTCCAACAAGGAGGAATCATGGGAGGACAATCGGGAATTCAGGAGACAAGTCAACACAGTCGAAGGTGGTCTGCAGAGGACGTGGCGGAACTGAATCAACGGTTTCGGGGCGCGACACCCCAGACGATACTTCGATGGGCCATTGAGACCTTCGGCTCCAAGCTGGCGTTCGCCAACAGTTTTGGGGCTGAAGATATGGTGGTCACTGATATGCTGTCGAAGATCGAGCCGCCGGTTGCGATCTTTACGCTGGATACGGGCCGCCTGCATGAGGAGACGTACGATGTGATGGAGCGGACCAGAGAGCGGTACACGGTGGCGATCCAAAGCTACTTTCCGGGGCGAGATGCCGTGGAGGCGCTGGAGCGGGAGCGCGGATTCTACTCCTTCCGGCAGAGTGTCGAGGAGCGAAAGTTCTGCTGCTTCGTCCGAAAGGTCGAGCCGCTCGGCCGGGCGCTACAGGGTGTTGACGCGTGGATCACCGGATTGCGACGCGAGCAGGCAGCCACCCGCACCGGCATCGATATCGTGGAGATCGATGCGAGCCACGGCTCCATCGCCAAGATCAATCCCCTCGCGGATTGGACCGAGCCGCAGGTCTGGGCCTATATCCGCGAGCACGATGTGCCCTATAACACCCTTCATGACCAGGGATTTCCCAGCATCGGTTGCTCGCCCTGTACGCGGGCGATCAAGCCGGGCGAAGATGTACGGGCGGGCCGTTGGTGGTGGGAAAGCCCCGTGACGAAGGAGTGCGGATTGCATCTTGACAGCCGGAAGGGCGATCACGGTCAGAACAGCTAAGGCGAGCAGCCGAAATCGGGGGAGAAGAGATTATGGCGGAATCGATAGAAGTGTCGAGGAACGGAGCGTCGACGCCGATCGCGCCTCATGGTGGGCGGCTCGTCTCGCGGGTGCTGACGGGGGAGGCCAGGGCCGATGCGGTCGGCAGGGCGCGGGATCTGCCGGTCATCTCGCTGAATGCGAGAGCCATCTCTGATGTAGAGTGTCTGGCCACCGGTGTGTTCAGTCCGCTCGAAGGGTTCATGACTCGGGCCGACTATGAGGGGGTCGTTCATGACATGCGCCTGAAGAGCGGCATCCTGTGGACGCTCCCCATCACCCTGGCCGCGCCTCAGGATGAGGTGGCAACGCTCAAAGAGGGAGGCGAGGCGGCGCTGCTGGACTCGGACGGCGAGCTGCTGGGCCTGCTGTCGGTGGAGGAGATCTTTCCGTACGATAAGCGAGCGGAGGCGTGCCAGGTCTACCGCACTGAAGAGACCCGCCATCCCGGTGTGCAGTACCTCTACCAGCGTGGCGATCTTCTGATCGGCGGGACCGTCAGCCTGATCCGCCCGCCGTCGCTGCCGGGGTTTGAGGACTATTACGGCGTTCCGGCCGAGACGCGCCGACGATTCAAAGAGCGGGGATGGCAGACGATTGTTGGGTTTCAGACTCGGAACCCGATTCATCGGTCGCACGAGTACATTCAAAAGTGCGCCTTGGAGTTGATGGACGGACTGCTGATCCACCCGCTGGTCGGTCGGACCAAGCTCGACGATGTCCCTTCGGAAATCCGGCTTCGCTGCTATCGTGCGCTTGAGGAACGATATTTTCCGAAGGAGCGGGTGATGTTGAGCGTCTTCCCGGGCGCCATGCGATATGCGGGTCCGCGGGAGGCGGTCTTTCATGCCCTGGTCCGAAAGAACTATGGCTGTACCCACTTCATCGTCGGGCGGGACCCGGCCGGGGTCGGCGGCTACTATCATCCGTACGCGGCCCGCGACCTCTTTCTCAGTCTCACGCGCGACGAGCTGGATATCACCCCGCTCTTCTTTGACGAGGCATTCTTCTGCCGTCGCTGCGATGGCATGGCCTCGGCCAAGACCTGTCCGCATGACGCCTCCGAGCGGGTCACGTTGAGCGGTACGCGTGTTCGGGAACTTCTTCGAAGCGGCGAGCCGCTGCCGGAAGAGTTTACGCGTCCTGAGGTTTCCGAGATTCTGGCGGAGTGGATGCAGGGGGTGTGATGAGTGAAGGCAGTGTTAAGTGACTCGTGATCAGTAGCCGGCCCCGAGCCACTAACCACTAAACACTAGTCACTAATCACTCCCGGGTTGGTCGGACGGTCGGGTAGTCGGCGTCAAGCCAGCTACCCAGACCCCCGGTGACGTGACTGACCCTTGAAAAGTGGTGATGCAGCAGGATGCTGGCCGCGGTCGCGCTGCGTAAGCCTTCCTGGCAGATCAGGACGATCTGGTTGCCGGGATCGAGCGACGCGATGCGATGCCGGATTTCGCCAAGCGGGATAAGCAGTGAGCCGTTGATGTAGCCCAACTCCCATTCAAAGGGCTCGCGGACGTCGATCAGCGACAGCGTGGTATCTGGAGCGGTGAGGTGTTGCTGGAGCACGGCGACGGATATCCGTGGCAGCGTAGCGAGCGGAAGCCCTGTGCCATGCCACGGGGCGATGCCCGTTGTCGCGAGGCCAAGAAGAGGATTTCGTTGCACTCCATAAAGGGCGTCATGGGCTGCTTCGGCGATACCCGCATCGTCGGCGAACAGGATGATCGGAGGACCGGGCGGAATCGCGGTTGCGATACGCTGCGAGAGGCTCTTACGGCTGAAGACGACGCTGATGCTTCCCGGGATATGACCCGAGGCAAACTGCTCGTGCGGCCGCAGATCGATCAGCAGGGCGCCGGTCTTTAATGCGCCCATGATCTGATGTGGCGTAAAGGTCGGCCCGTCGATCCTCATGGTGCCGTTGCTCCTCATCAGTGCCGTTGCGGGAAGGATCGGGCTTTACGAGATGCTTACGATAATTTACATTGTACCATATACACGGGGAGTACGTAGAACCTATACGGTCGAGATGCGAGAGACGCAATGACAAAAAGGCGTGTGCACCTGACGTTTACCGGAAAGCTCACCGAGGAGCCGATTCTGTGGCAGTTGAGTCAGACGTTCGATCTGGTCTTCAATATTCGTCAGGCCGATTTCACCGAGGGGATCGGATGGATCATGGCCGAACTCGAGGGAGATCAGCAGTCGCTTGAGAATGGGATCAGGTGGCTGGAGGATCGCGGGGTCCATGTGGCGCCGATCGAGCAGGACGTCGTTTCGTGAGGTGCTTCATTTGTGCTTGACAGCGGAAAGCGGGTTTGATTATATAAGCGCCGTTGGCCTTTTCATCCAGAGTGGCTGAGGGACTGGCCCTGCGAAGCCACGGCAACCGGTTTGCAGCTTGTATTCGCAAACAGTGGTGCCAACTCCTACATCCCTACACAGGGCGGGATGAGAGATGAGAAGGAAGCCGTCGATTTCGACAGCCCCTTCTCGCAACAGTGAGAAGGGGTTTTTCATTTGAGCGAAGGGGACACGAGATGCCAAAACGGATGATTACGCTCATCTACCCGCAGGCACTCATCAAAGAGCCGGTCATCTATCGCCTGTCGAGGCAATTCAAACTCATCCCGACGGTCCGTCGGGCACGGGTGACCGAGCAGACGGGCGAGGTGATGCTGGAACTGGACGGCGAGGAGGATGCATTGAATAAGGGGATTGCCTACCTGGCCGGTTTGGGGATCAGGGTAGAGCCGACTCCGGGGAAGGGATGCTGAGATGGCGCTGGTAAAAGGATTGAAGTGCAGGGAGTGCGGCAGGCCGTACCCCGCGGATCCCCTGCACGTCTGTGAGTACTGTTTCGGGCCGCTCGAGGTGGACTACGATTATGACGCGCTGCGGGGCAGACTGACCAGAAAGGCAATTGAGGCGGGACCGCCCAGCATCTGGCGCTACAAGGCGCTGCTGCCGATCGAGGGGGAACCGGCAGTCGGACGGTATTGCGGGATGACGCCCCTGGTACGAGCCGACAACCTGGCGCGCGCGCTGGGGATGCGGGAGGTCTATGTCAAGAACGACACCGTCAGCCATCCCACCTTCTCATTCAAGGATCGGGTGGTGGCGGTCGCCGTCACCAAGGCTGTAGAATTCGATTTCAAGGTGATCGCCTGCGCCTCGACCGGCAATCTGGCCAACTCGGTGGCGGCTCATGCCGCCGAAGGCGGACTGCCAAGTTTTGTCTTTGTGCCGGCCGATCTTGAACAGGGCAAGGTATTGGGGACCTTGATCTACAATCCGAAGCTGGTAGCCGTCGACGGCAACTACGACGAGGTCAATCGGCTGTGCAGCGAGATTGCCGACAAATACGGGTGGGCATTCGTGAATATCAACATCCGGCCCTACTACGCCGAGGGTTCCAAGACCTTTGGCTACGAGGTGGCTGAGCAACTCGGCTGGCGGGCGCCTCAGCATATTGTGGTGCCGGCGGCCGGAGGGTCGCTGGTCACCAAGATCTTGAAGGGGCTGAAAGAGTTCGATCGGCTGGGTCTCCTGGATGGCGGGTGCCATACGCGGATGTACGTGGCTCAGGCTGAAGGGTGCGGCCCCATTGTGACCGCCATCAAGGCCAAGAGCGAGATCATCAAGCCTGTTAAGCCGCGGACCATCGCCAAGTCGCTGGCCATTGGCAACCCTGCGGACGGCTATTACGCCTATAAGGCCGTCACGGAGAGCGGCGGGTATGGCGAACATGCCACGGATGAGGAGATCGTAGAGGGAATGAAGCTGTTGGCCCGCACCGAAGGGATCTTTGCGGAGACGGCGGGCGGGGTGACCGTTGCGGCAGCTAAGCGGCTGATCGAGCAGGGACGGATTCCCCGGGACGAGAGCCTGGTGCTCTGTATTACGGGTAACGGGCTGAAGACCCAGGAGGCGGTAGCCTCATCATTGAAGGTTCGACTGCACATCAAACCGACCCTTCGATCATTCGACGAAGCGATGGCGTCTCACGATCTTGACGTGACGCCACGATAGCGTATGGAAAGAGCTCGGCACTGCGAAATCACAGGTATCGTGGCAAGGGATCATGGAAAGGAGCCGAATCGATGAGTGTCAAGGTGCGCATTCCAACCCCATTGCGTGGTCTGACCAGCGGACAGGGGGAGGTTGAGGGACAGGGTAATTCCATCAATGAGCTGATTGAAAATCTGGAGCAGTCGTATGTCGGTTTACGGGAGCGGATCTGTGACGATTCCGGCAGCATTCGCCGCTTCATCAATATCTATGTGAACGAGGAAGATATCCGATTTCTGCAGGGTGTCTCAACGCCGCTCAAGCCGGGTGATCTCGTCTCCATTGTGCCGGCTATTGCCGGCGGTTACTGAGGGTGCGGAGATCGGGGGGATTGGTCATTTCGGCGAGGTTCGATCGAACCGCTTAATCACCTCGGAGCTGATGTCGAGGTTCTTGTCGAAATACAGAATACCGGGGCGCTGCGCCTCCAGAATGACGGTAAAGCCTTTTTCAGCGGCGTAGGCTTTCAGGATCCCATCGAAGCGGTTGGCCAGATCCTGGATGCTCTCCGTCTCGGCGTTTTTCAACTCCTCCGTCTTATCCTCGAGGAGACGCTGAAAGGTTGCGCCGTCACGCTCCAGCGACGCGGTGCGGTCCTCTCGTTCTGCAACCGTGAGCCGAGGCAGCGCCGCGTCAAGCTCCTTCTGGCGCGCGGTCAGCTTGGCCTGCTCGGCCTTCATCTCCTTTTGCAGCTTTTCCGCCAGCTTTTCCAAACGGGCCTTGGCGGCCTTTCCGGCTTTGGAGCCAAGGGCGACCTCCCGAAAGTCCACGACGCCAAGCTTGAGAGCCTGCTGACCGGATACCGTCTTCTGGGCTGCAAAGGCGAGGTTCGGTACCGCGCAGGCGATGGCGCATCCGGCGAATATGCCGGCAGCACGCGATCTCATCTTCATCGGTTCGGTTCCATCAGAGGGCTAAGCGGTCGGGCAGGGGCGGGGGTGGTGTGGGCGCCGCCTGTGGCGGCAGGGTAGCCCGAATCCGACGATCGGTCTGCTCGAAGATCAGGGGCGGCCACCAGACAGACCAGGTCCAGACCCCCGAAAGATCGCCCCTCGTCAGGACCTCCACTTGCGATTGCGCAGGTCCCATATCCCGGACAGCGACATACACGATTTCTCCGAGGCTCTGTTCCCGATAGGCCGTAGAGACGTACGTCAGGCGGGGATTGGAGTGGCTTGGCAGCAGATCGGTCGGAAAAAAGTGAAGATCGCGAAGCGCCAGGTTGACGGCCACAAGCGTCTCCTTCGCAGGGCGCGGGTACGACTTGACGACTCGACCGGTTCCGGCAAGGGTCGCGCAGCCGGTTATCGCCAGCAGCAGTGACAGCATCAGGATTGATCGGCGGTTTCGAGGGCGCATGTGACTGTTTTCACCTCTCTTCTTCCCCTGGTGCGTCATCTCGTCGGTTGGCCATCCACCAAGCCAGCACGACCGTCAGCCCCATTAATGCCGGCGTGATGCCGTATGCGAGGGTAATGATCAGGATCTGCCGCACGCTTGTCGTTCCATAATGAGTTCTTGAGGCAGGCCGAAATTGACCTCCTCCTTGATTGGTTCGATCTCTTCGATATTAGTTACGCCCAGTTCTTTGAAATAGCTGACGACACCCTGGACCAGGTGTTCGGGGGCTGATGCTCCGGCTGTCACCCCAATGACCCGCGTTCCCTTGAGCCAGGCCGGGTTGATCTCGCTGACATCGTCGATCAGGTAGGCCTGAACCCCGACCCCTTTGGCGACCTCGATCAACCGTTTGGAGTTCGAGCTGTTCTGTGAGCCCAGGGCCAGGATCAGATCGACACGCGAGGCCAGCTCCTTCAGCGCGGTCTGACGATTCTGGGTAGCATAACAGATATCGTCCTTGGGCGGTGCGGCCAACGCCGGGAACTTGTGTTTGAGGGCGTCAATAATCCCTCTGGTGTCGTCCAGGCTGAGCGTAGTTTGCGTAATCACCGCGACCTTGGTAGGATCGGGAACGTTCAACTCCTCCAACTGCTCCACCGACCCGATGACGGTGATGGCGTCCAGGGCCTCGCCGGTTGTCCCGATTACCTCATCGTGTCCCTTGTGGCCGACCAGGATGATCGAACGACCCTCCTGGGCAAACTTGATCGCCTCATTATGGACCTTTGTGACCAACGGGCAGGTCGCATCGATGACCTTCAACTGTTTGGCGGCCGCCTGCGCGCGGACCTCCGGAGAGACGCCGTGGGCGCTATAGATGACCAGCGCCCCATCGGGAACCTCGTCCAGGTCATCGACGAAGATGGCGCCCTTTTTCCGAAGCTCATCAACGACGTGGCGGTTGTGTACGATCTCCTTCCGGACGTAGACCTGTTCGTCGTACAGTTCGAGGGCGATCTTCACCACATCGATGGCGCGGTCCACCCCGGCACAGAATCCTCTCGGCGTGGCCAGGATCAACTTTTCAACGGTCACCGACATACCCCCGTAGCAACTCATGGCTCCATTCAGACTCAGTGAACGCGGATCACGAACATCGCAGGCATCATAGCAAGGGCGGACGAGACTGTCAAAACCCCTCAGAGCTCCATTTCCTGATACAGATTCTCCGCCAGAATCGCAACGCGCTTGCCGGTGAGCCTCACGGCATCCTCCCTGCGACTTTGCGCTCAATAGAGACACGCGATCCCCCTTTCGGGGGACATACTCCGCCATCTACCAGATCTCTCGACCGACGGGATACCTCCAGTCGAGTTCTTTCGCCTTGTAATCCTTTGGGATGCGCCGGACCAGTTCGCGCAAGTTGTGTCCGCCTCGCACTCGGCGCAGCGCGGTCACAACGAGAGTACTGTTACGCACTGCGACATCTACTGCATCGCCGATCTTAATTTCGACCTCCGAGAGCAGTTGCTTGCTCAAGCGGATCCCTTGACTGTTGCCCCACTTCTGAACTCTCGTGATCAACGCACTCCTTCCTGTGGCGATCCGTAGTATAGTTCCGAAAGTCTCCCGTGTCATTGCGAGGGAGCGTAGCGACCGAAGCAATCTCACCGTTTTTCACAGCATCAAAAACGGTGAGATTGCCGCGCTCCCGTTGGTCGCTCGCAATGACCAGCCAGTGACGGGATAGGCTTGCAACAAACTGTCATCCCCGTGGGCTCACCAGTGGCGCATGCGGTATTTCCGCGAAATGAGGAATCCAACACAGGAAGACTGGGTTCCGGCTCACGCCCGCGTGCGCAGGCGTGAGCCGGAATGACGTCCGGATTTCTGCGACGGATGTCAGACCCGCGACACTAGACGCCGAGGACCTTGGCCGCGCGCCGGAGGTCCGGTTGCTTGACCCAGAGGATGGCGCCGTACCGGCCCGCGCCGGCGCTGACGGCCGTGGCGGCGGTGACGTTGATCTTGGCATCGGCGAGCTTGGTCAGAACGTCGGCGACGGCGCCGATCCGATTCTCGCCCTGAATAAGAAAGCCGCTCTTCTTCTTACTCAACTTGCACCCGGCCTTTCGAGCGCACTTCGTAAAGGCCGCCGAATCGGCGGGGATGAAATCGAGTTGGGCTCGCCGTCCCTTGGGAAACCCTGAGAAGGCCAGCAGATTGATCCCCGACTCCTTGATGGCATTCAGCGCACGCGCCGCCTCGCCGGGCTTGTTGGGGGTCTCAATGTAGAAGTAATCGACACGGGTAATCGTTTCAGCCATGGTCGTCTCCTTTCAGTAGGTGTTGTGTTGGACGGTACTGTTCCATCATGGAACACCCGGCGCTCTGATCGCCCGGCACGCTTCTGCTCAAAGAGCTTTAATTGATTGCCACGATATTGTAAAATTCACCCTATGTCAACTGCTTCAAGGCGTGAAACGGGGTGCAGTGGTGGCAGAAGGTAGCTACGGGAGCCATCCATACTGAGGCGGCGGTGCGACTTGATCTGAATAGCGACGTCGGAGAGAGCTTTGGCGTCTGGACAACAGGGAATGACGAGGCGCTGATGCCCTATCTGACATCGGCGAGCATTGCCTGCGGATGGCACGGCGGGGATCCGCGGGTGATGCGACAGAGTATCAGGCTTGCAAAGGCTCATGATGTCAAGGTGGGAGCGCATCCGGGGCTTCCGGATCTGATTGGTTTTGGTCGGCGGTCGATGCAGCTTTCTCCGGAGGAGGCAAGAGACTATCTGGTCTACCAGGTCGGGGCGCTCCGGGCCTTTGTACAGGCGGAGGGGATGCATCTTCAGCATGTCAAGCCTCATGGTGCGTTCTATCATATGGCAGCTCATAATCGGCACCTGTCCGAGGCTATTTCGCAAGCGGTCGCCGAGGTTGACCCCGCCTTGATCCTGATAGGGCCTCCAGACTCCGAACTTGTGAAGGCCGGACAGGCGGCTGGACTACGGGTAGCGCGGGAAGGGTTCGGCGACCGCGCGTATAACGAAGACGGGAGCCTGGTATCTCGATCGGTGCCCGGCGCCCTGCTTACCGATCCTAATGCGGTCGCCGATCAGGTATTGATGATGGCCGAGGGAAAGGTCCGGGCCATTACCGGTCGCATGATCCCTATAGCGGTGGATACCGTCTGCCTGCATGGAGACACCCCCGGGGCGCCCGCTATTGCGAAGAGACTCCGCGAGCGGCTCGCATCGGCGGGGGTCCAAACCATGGCGTTGGAGGAGCTTCTTGTCGGTCAGGTTTCTTGACGGCGGAGAGAGCTGTCTGGTGGCGGAGTTGGGCGACACCATTGACATCGCCTTGAACCGGCGGGTTCGGGCACTGGGCCTGGCGCTCGAACAGGCAAGGGTAAAAGGGGTCGTGGAAGCGGTGCCTACCTATCGATCGCTTGCGATCTATTACAATCCGCTCGTGATCAGCCGCGAGGCCTTGAGACAATGGATCGGCCGGCTCGACGATTCGGTCGAGAGCCTGGTTGAGCAGCCGCCCAGGTTGATGGAGATCCCGACGATCTATGGTGGGGCATATGGCCCCGACCTCGAATTTGTGGCTTGCCGTAACGGCCTTTCACCGGACGAGGTCGTCCGTCTCCACGCGGATCCGACCTACCATGTGTACATGCTGGGCTTCATGGCGGGGTTTCCCTATCTTGGCGACCTTCCGGCACGACTTGCGGCCCCTCGACTCTCCACGCCGCGGCTGAAGGTGCCGGCCGGCTCCGTGGGGATCGGCGGGGGACAGACCGGCATCTACCCGATCGAGAGCCCGGGGGGCTGGCGCATCATCGGTCGGACACCCCTTCGTCTCTTCGACCCGTCTGCGGCGAAGCCGACACTGCTGCTGCCGGGCGACCGGGTCAGATTCGTCCCGATTACGCAGTGGCCCTGTGCAGGGGGCGAGCCTGGACGCCTTTGAGGTGATGGAGCCGGGGGTGCTGACGACGGTCCAGGATCTCGGTCGGACCGGCTATCAGCAATACGGCGTACCGACCTCCGGCGCGATGGACCGGACTGCGTTGCGGGCCGCCAATCTCCTGCTTGGGAATGAGGAGGGATGCGCAGGGTTAGAGGCGACGATGGAGGGGCCGACGCTTCGCGTGCTGACCGATGTAACGGTGGCGATCGTGGGGGCCGACATGCAGCCGCGTGTGGACGGAAGTCAGGTTGAGTACGGAGCGGCTGTCGGGATCCATGGCGGGCAGATCCTGCAACTTCAGCGCGCCCGGCACGGGTTACGCGCCTATCTCGCTGTTGCCGGGGGGATCGATGTGCCGGTTGTGCTCGGCAGCCGTTCCACCTGCCTTCCCGCCGCATTCGGCGGTTTCCAGGGCCGGGCGCTGCGTCGGGGTGATCGCCTTGCGATCGGCCCGGCGGGACGGCAACCTTGGACGGTCGGTGACCGGCGGCTGCCTCAGGGGTGGCTGAAGCCGACAGGTCAGCCCCTGACGGTGCGTGTAGTCCTTGGGTTGCAAGACGATCACGTTACCCCGGAGGGGATTCGCGCCTTTTTAGATGGATCCTATCGTTGTACCTCGCAGATGGACCGTATGGGCGCCAGGCTTCAGGGACCGCCGATCGCCCATCGATCGAGTGCGGATATTGTCTCCGACTCGACCCCGCTGGGGGCGGTGCAGGTGGCGGCCGACGGTCAGCCGATGATCCTCTTGGCAGATCGACAAACGACCGGCGGTTACACCAAGATCGCAGTGGTGATTCAGGAAGACATCTATCGGCTGGGCCAGGCGAGACCGGGCCAGGTTGTCCGGTTCCGCCGGATCTCCCTGGCCGAGGCATGCGTCGCTCTCAGACGCTACGAGGAACGATTTGAGACATTGGGCCGGACATGGCGAGGTCTGTCGAGACCACGGAGCAGCTACAGGTTATCCCTTGGGGCCGGATCGTATCAGGTTGGCGTCGAGAACGAGGGCAGGACGTACCGAGTCAGTCTAGGGGGGGTGGAGAGGACATCCGAGGATGCAGAAGAGCTATAACGGGTTGATGGGATGCAGTGTGATGAAGCGGCTCATGCCGGCGGGCGTCGGCGTGTTAATGTTGTCGGCATGCGCAAGCTGGCGAATACAGCCCACCGCGGCGGGACCGGGCGTACCGATTATTTCGAACCTCCAGGTCGAACCGGCGAAGGCGAGGGTTGGAGAGACGGTGAGGGTTACCTTCGACTTTGAGGATACCGATGCCGATGTGGTAGAGGCTCATATCTTTCCGTCCGAGGTTCGTGAGTGGGTCTACAGGCCGGCGTTTGCGCCGAAAGTCGTGAGTCTCAAAACCGACACGTACGGCCTGGCCGTCGGGAAGGTCGAAACAACCCTCAAGTGGGACACGGAGGGGATCAAGATCGTCGAGGTATTCGTGATGGATGAACGAAGTCACACGAGCAACGCGTTGCGGGTGCGGATCCCGGTGACGCGCCGATAGATGGTGACGCGCCGACGGTATGCATTCAGCGCCTTTCCATTGACATTCCCGAGGCCGTGATTTAGTGTAATACGGTTTGTCGGCCAGGAGATCTCGAGCGAGAGGAGACGTAGAACCGGATGCCGCAGCTCCGTAAGGATCCTATTACGTCACGATGGGTGATCATTTCGACCGAACGGGGAAAGCGCCCGTTGGACTTTCCGGTTCCGCCGCCGTCCAGACAGGTGGGATTTTGCCCGTTTTGTCCGGGCAATGAAGACAAGACACCCCCCGAGGTCCTGGCGTATCGGAAGAACGGGAACGCCTTGGATCGTACGGGCTGGAGTCTGCGGGTTGTCCCCAACAAGTTTCCTGCACTCCAGATCGAGGGGGAGCTGGATCGGGCCGGTGACGGGATCTACGATAAGATGCACGGGTTAGGGGCTCACGAGGTGATCATCGAGTCCCCTAACCACAATGACGTCCTCTCCGCCATGCCGGAGCAACAGGTGGAAGATGTCCTCTGGGCCTACCGGGATCGGATACTCGATCTGAAAAAGGACGATCGTTTTCAGTACATCTTGATCTTCAAGAACCACGGCGAACAGGCCGGTGCCTCCCTGGAACATCCTCACTCGCAGCTTATTGCCACCCCTATCGTTCCAAAGCGGGCGAGAGAGGAGGTGGATGGCGCCAAGGCCTACTTTGAGTATAAGGACCGATGTATCTTCTGCGACATGATTCGCCAGGAATTGAAACAAGCGCTGAGGGTGATCGCCAGAAATGACGAGTTTGTGGCCATTGCGCCGTTTGCCTCGCGCTTCCCGTTTGAAACGTGGATTCTTCCCAGAAGGCATGAGCCGTTCTTTCATGATGCGCAGAAATACGATATGGTGAGCTGCTCACGAATCCTGAAGGAGGTTCTTGGAAGAATGAATCAGGTGCTCGGGAATCCACCGTACAATTACCTGATTCACAGCACACCGCTTCAGGAGACCGCTACGAATCACTACCACTGGCACATCGAGATTATGCCGACGCTTGTCAAGGTCGCAGGTTTTGAGTGGGGGACAGGCTTTTACATTAATCCTGTTCTTCCGGAGGATGCGGCCAAACATCTTCGTGAGGCGCGACTCTGATTGCCTGATAAGTGAGCAGATCGACGAATGAGTGCCAAACCATTAGGCACGATCGGAGGTTCAATAAGCGGGAACATTACCGGTGAGGCGTCAAATAGAGTATTTTAGTGGGTCGCAGTGCGATCCCGCAGCGTGGAGTAGATCGAGAAGTAGATCAAGAGGTATGGCATACGATTTGCTGATTTGACCGGGTGGATGTCCAGGGCGAGGGAGTCGTGTCGGGGACGTGAAATCCCCGACGGGGAGGCAAACGCCTTCAGAGACGGAGGATGGCGGATGAAGAAGATTGAGGCGATCATCAAGCCCTTTAAATTGGACGAGGTAAAAAGCGCGCTCGCCGAAGTTGGTATACAGGGCCTTACTGTAAGCGAGGTCAAAGGTTTTGGTCGACAGAAAGGACACACCGAACTGTACAGAGGGAGTGAGTACACCATTGACTTTCTGCCCAAGGTGAAGATCGAGGTGGTCGTCCCGGACGATAAGTGCGATAGAGTTGTGGATACGATCCTCTCTTCAGCGAAGACCGGTCGAATCGGAGACGGCAAGATCTTCATCGTATCGATTGATGAGGTGGTCCGGATTCGGACCGGCGAGCGGGGTGAGGCGGCTATCTAAGGGGGAGCAGCGGAGTGGACCTGACCGCTCCATGAACTGTTCAACGGTGAACTGTTCGATCCGAGAAGGAGGAAAGGCAATCCTATGACACCGAAGGATGTCGTCAAGCTGGCGAACGAGCGTGGAGCGAAGATCGTTGATTTCAGGTTCATTGACCTGCCGGGTCTGTGGCAGCATTTTTCTATGTCCGCTCAGGAGCTGACGGAGGATCTGTTTACGGATGGGATCGGGTTCGACGGCTCCTCGATCCGTGGTTTCCAGCAGATCCACGAGTCGGATATGCTCCTGATTCCCGATCCGGCCACGGCGATGATGGACCCCTTTGCTGGCGTTCCTACCCTGGTTCTGATCTGCAATGTCATGGATCCGGTGACGCGGCAGCTCTACAGCCGGGACCCGCGGTATATTGCGCAAAAGGCCGAGGCCTACCTCAAGTCAACGGCTATAGCGGATACCTCCTACTTCGGCCCGGAGTTGGAGTTCTTCGTCTTTGACGATGTCCGATTCGATCAGAGCTTCCAGCACGGCTACTACTTCATCGACTCGGAGGAAGGGTTTTGGAACGCGGGGAAGGACGAAAAGCCGAACTTGGCCTACAAGCCCCGCTATAAGCAAGGCTATTTCCCCGTACCCCCGATGGATAAGCTCCAGGACCTTCGCTCGGAGATGATGCTGGCGCTCGAGTCGGTCGGGATACCGATTGAGGTCCACCACCATGAGGTGGCGACTGCCGGCCAGTGCGAGATCGACATGCGGTTCGATACGCTCACCAGGATGGCGGACAAGGTCCTGTGGTATAAGTATTGCGTCAAGAATACCGCCCGCAAACACGGCAAGACCGTGACCTTCATGCCGAAGCCGATCTTTCAGGATAATGGCTCCGGCATGCACGTCCACCAGAGTCTCTGGAAGGGGGGCAGGAATACCTTCTGGGAGCTTGGAGGGTACGGTGATCTCTCGGCGACCGCCCGCTACTACATCGGGGGACTGCTGAAGCATGCGCCCGCGCTCTGCGCCTTCATCGCCCCGACGACGAATTCGTACCGACGGTTGGTCCCCGGCTATGAGGCGCCGATCAACCTGGTGTATAGCCAGCGCAACCGATCGGCCGCCGCCAGGATCCCCCTCTATTCCAAGAGCGAGAAGGCCAAGCGGATTGAGTTTCGGACGCCGGACCCAAGTTGCAACGCCTATCTGGCCTTCAGCGCGCTGCTGATGGCGGGTATCGACGGTATTCAAAATAAGATCGACCCCGGCCAGCCGATCGATAAGGACCTGTATGAGTTGGAACCGGAAGAGGCCATGGAGATCAAGCAGTTGCCGGGGAGCCTCGGCGAGGTCCTGGATGTGCTGGAGACCGATCATGAGTTCCTCCTGAAGGGCGACGTCTTCACCTCGGACCTGATCGATACGTGGATCGACTACAAGCGGAAGAACGAGGTCGATCCGATCCGGCTTCGCCCTCACCCCTGGGAGTTCGCCCTCTACTTCGATATCTGACCGCCGCTGCCTCTGCTCGCCGCTAAACGGTCCCGGATAGACCATCCTGGACCGTTTTGCTTTTTCCGGGTGTAAGGACCAATGCCGGTCATCGCATTCCCGGACCATCGACGCGACTTGTGAGACCCGGAGTCGCCGTGATAATATGAGGCTGTCTGGGGGTAGCCGACGTTCGGCCTCAATCCGAAGAGGAGGAGCAAAGATGAAGCGTGCAGGTGTATGGCTGGTTCTGCTGACCTTCGGGATCTCGGTTGCGGGTTGCGCCACAACGGAGCGGCCCGGCTATTATGCCTATCCCCAGAAAGGGCAGACCGCCGAGCAGATCAGCCGCGATCAATACGAGTGCCAGGAGTGGGCGAAACAACAGAGCGGGTTTGATCCATCCGGCGCGGAGACGGCGAAGGGCGCGGGGGTAGGTGCGGTGGTCGGCGCAGTTGTGGGTACGGCGGCAGGCGCCGCCATCGGTGCGGCGACCGGGAGTGCGGGTCGAGGTGCGGCGATCGGCGCGGCGACCGGCGGGATCGGCGGCGCCCTGAGCGGTGGGAGCGGCGCCTACGCGCGGAACAAGGATGGGTACGATCGGGCCTACGCGGCCTGCATGACCGCACGAGGGTACGTAGTACGATAACCTTGGTCTTTGAGCGGACCTGTGGCTTTTTACGAGCGGAGACAGTCGCGCTGTTTCCGCTCGTTGTTTTTGAGTTATGACATGGCCGGAGGTATCCGATGAATACGCCGGTGGTACCAGGCGTTGAGGTGCTGGCGGCCGCCGGTTGCCGACATCCCGAACAGGCCAGCCAGAATCTGCAGCGCCTGGCCGGCCCGTTGCACCTGGCGTCGCTTCAATCGATTCTTCCGCTGCTGCTGGATCGTCTGGCCAATCTGGCCGATCCGGATATGGCGCTGAATAACCTGGAACGTTACGCCGACGCGGTCATCGACCGGGGATTTCTCTTTTCGCTCTTCCGCGACAGTCCAAAGTCACTCGATCTGTTGCTCACGCTCTTCGGCAGTTCGCAGCATCTCTCCGACGGCCTGATCCGCTATCCCCAAGACCTGCACTGGTTGTTGGAGCCCGGGCTGCTCCGGCGGGCGAGGTCTAAAGAGGAGCTGATCGACGAACTGGATGGGCTACTCTCGCGGGCGACCAGCCGGGCGCGGGTGTGGATGGCGCTTCGGCGATTCAAGATGCGGGAGACCCTGCGGATCGGGCTGCAGGATCTCCTCGGCAACCTGAATCTTACGGGCGTCACGCAGCAACTGTCGCTCGTGGCCGACGTAGCCTTGCAGCGCGCCTATGAACTCTGTCGCGCCGAACTTGTGCGCCGGCATGGTGAGCCGCGGTGCGAGGGCTCTTCTGGGAATGAGGGCTGCGGATTTACGATTATCGGGATGGGGAAGCTGGGCGGCGAGGAGCTGAACTTCAGTTCGGACATCGATCTGATGTTCATCTATGAGGCAGAGGGGGAGACCGCGGGGGTCATCGGCCCATCAGGCGCGCTCATCGGCAGGGTAAGCAACCACGAGTTCTTCGCTCGCCTGGGGGAGGGCGTGATTCAAGCGATCGGCGACCTGACGGGGGAGGGACGCGTCTTCAGGGTCGATATGCGGCTTCGACCAGAGGGGCGGTCGGGTCCGTTGGTCTATTCGCTCAGGGGGTATGAACTCTATTACGAATCATGGGGACAGACGTGGGAACGTATGGCCCTGATCAAGGCCAGACCGGTGGCCGGCGATCCGCTGCTGGGAGACGCGTTCGTCAAGCTCGTCGCACCGTTTATCTATCGTCGGTCGCTGGATTACAGCGCCATTGGAGAGATCCGGGCGATGAAGGACCGGATCGATACCAAGATCGGACGGGGTCAGGAGACCTTCCGTCACGTCAAGTTGGGCTATGGCGGGATCCGTGAGGTCGAATTTATTGTTCAGACCTTTCAACTTCTGTATGGTGGCGGAGACCCATGGATCCGTGAGCCCAATACACTCCGCGCGCTGCAGCGACTGGCTGATCGCGGGCACATTACGACCGACCAGCATGCGACGTTGGCGGAGGCCTATACCTTTCTTCGGACGGTCGAGCATCGTCTCCAGATCCTCCACCATCTGCAAACCCATACCCTGCCGACCGATCAGGATGGGGTTGTCAAACTGGCTCGGCGCCTCGGGTACTCCCCTGATCGGACGCCTGACCCGGTGTCGGCCTTCCGGCAGGATTATCAGCGGCATATCCAGGGGGTCCGACGGGCCTACGACTGCCTGTTGCGGGAGCCCACTCCGGGTGAAGAGGCGATCCCCTCCCATCCGCTCGCTGATTTTCTGGATGGACGGGCGGATGAGGGGGTTGTACGTGAGCCGTTGGCGGCATCCGGGGTGGCGGATATTGATCGCGCGCTTCGAACGCTCCTCATCTTGCGCGACGGTCCGCCCTTCAAGCATACGACAGCCGGCGTCCGCCGAACCCTGGCCGCGTTGGCCCCTACGCTGATGGAGGGCCTGAGCCTGGCGCCGGATCCGGACCTGGCCCTTCTGCAGTGCGAGCGGTTTATTGAAGGGGTTGGGTCCAGCGCCGGTCTGTACGACCTCTTCAAGCAGGCGCCGCCCGCGCTCGTCGACCTGATGCGTATCTTCGGCTCGAGTGAGTTTCTGTCGCAGATTCTGATTCGACACCCGGCGCTGATGGACCTGCTGCTCCTCCCTGAACAGGCCGACCACAATCGATCCGGTCGGGTGGCCGAGGAATGCCTGAACATGGTCGCTGCTGCGCCGCCGGGGAGCGCCCGATTGGACGCGTTGCGGCGATTGAAGCAGGCTGAGGAGTTTCGAATCGGCGTCCTGGACCTGCTGGGAAAGGCCGATCTGGCTGATGTCAGCCGCGCCCTGACCCGTCTGTCCGATGCGTGTGTGCTGACAGCCTGTTGGTTGGCCCGGGAAGATCTGCAGTCACAGTACGGGCTTCCGTCCTCCGGCGGGTTCGTGGTGTTGGGCCTGGGTAAATGCGGGGCCGAGGAGATGGGGTATGGGTCCGATCTTGATCTTGCCTTTGCCTACGCACAAGAGGGCACGACGACAGGCGGATCTCGGGATGTGACCCATGCCGACTATTACGAGCGCCTGGCCGACCGGATCTGCAAGACGCTGACGACCATTACCAAGGAGGGTACGGCCTACCGGGTTGATATCCGATTGCGACCGGGCGGATCGGCCGGCAGGATGGCGCAGTCGTTCGCCGCGTTTGAAACGCACTTCACCCATACGGCCGAGGTGTGGGAGCGTCAGGCGTATTTGCGGGCACGGCCGATCGCGGGCGATCCCGACATCGCAGGGCCGTTGATCGCTGCGTTATCCGATCTGATCTATCGACCGATTCAGGCGGAGAGCCTCGCGGCCTACATCACGGCAATGCGGCGCCGGATGGAACTGGAGCTCACCAGAGAGAAGAGCGGCGAGCGCCATGTCAAGTTGGGGAGTGGCGGGATCGTTGACATTGAGTTCATTGCCCAGTTTTTCCAGCTTGCGTACGGGTCGACCCACCCAGCCCTACGGACACACAACACGCTCGTTGCCCTGGAAGCGGCGCGTCAAGGGGGTCTGCTGGCCGACGCGGATGTCTCGCAGCTCCGCGATGCCTACCGATTCCTTCGGACGGTGCAGAATCGTCTTCGGATCGCCGCCGATCGGGAAACCTCCGTGCTGCCGCAGGACCCGGGTCGAGTGAATCGTCTGGCGCGACGTCTTGGATATCGCGCAGGTGGGGATGAAAGTCCGGGACAACGGCTGTTGACCGACTACCAGCGTTATACGGAACAGGTGCGGGGGATTTACGAGGCGACCTTCCGTCGGTATAATAGCGGTGAACCGGGACACTGACGCACGGGCCGATCATGCGCATCATTCTGTACACCGGCAAAGGGGGGGTCGGGAAGACCACCGTCTCGGCGGCCACGGCGCTGATGGCGGCCGAGCGAGGCCACCGCACCCTGGTGATCAGCACCGATCCGGCCCACAGTCTGGCGGATGCCTTCGATCGATCGCTTGGACCTGAGCCGACCCGGATTACCGACCGTCTCTGGGGCCAGGAGATCAATGTCCTGGAGGAGATCCGGACCCACTGGGGCGAGGTCAAGGACTATCTGACGGTCCTGTTTGCCACACGCGGCGTCGAAGAGGTGATCGCCGAGGAGATGGCGGTCTTCCCTGGACTGGAGGAGCTGTGCAGTCTCCTGCAGATCCGGCTGCGGGGCGAGGAGGGGCGCTTCGACTGTCTCATCGTCGACTGCGCGCCGACCGGGGAGACGATGCGCCTGTTGAGTTTTCCCGATGTGGCGCGCTGGTATATGGAGAAGCTCTTTCCATGGGAGCGTCGGATCGTCACCGCCATGGGGCCCATCGTCCAGCCCTTCGTCCCGGTCCCCCTTCCCAAAGATAATGTGTATGCGGCCATCGAGGTCCTCTTTACCCGTATCGACGGGATGAAAGAGGTGCTGTGCGATCCGAAACGTTCCAGCATCCGACTGGTCCTCAATCCGGAGAAGATGGTCATCAAGGAGGCGCAGCGGGCGCTGACCTATCTCAACCTCTACGGCTACGTCACCGATGCCGTCATCTGTAATCGCGTCTTCCCCCGACAACTTGAGCACGGCTATTTTGCCGAGTGGAGTCACATCCAGGGTCGGTACCGGGAGATGATCCAGCGCGGTTTTTCGCCGATCCCGATCTGGGAGATCCCGTTCTTTGACCGCGAGGTGGTCGGTCTCCCCATGCTGGAGCGCATGGGCAGGAGCATCTTCGCCGATCAGGATCCGCTGCAGATCTGGATGTCGGGTCCGATCCAGACGGTTCGCAAGAAAGGGGGTCACTACTATCTCCGGTTGCGGCTTCCCTTCCTTCAGAAGGAGGAGTTGTCGCTTTTGAAGCGGGGCGATGAACTGGTGGTCTCGGTCGGCAACTTTCGAAGAGACCTGGTGCTGCCCAGGGCGCTGGCCGACCTGACGGTGAAGCGAGCGAGACTTGAGGAGGGCTATCTGGTGGTACGGTTTGGCCAGGATGGGAGCCCCAAGGAGGAAAAAGATGGCTAAGAAGGAAAAGGCGCATTGCCCGCATCGCTGTCCGTTGTGTGCGCTGTACGAGGCGCAGGAGGGATTGCAGCGAGGCATCAAGCAGTGCATACCCTCTGAGGTGAGCGAACACGTCAATCAGGCGGGGCATGAACTGCTTCTCGCGGTTCAGGCATTGTGTGACAAGGGGCTGTGGACGGCAGCGTCCGAGTCAAGACCGGGCCCACGCCGGAAGGCCCAGCGAATTACCGTCGAATAGAGGTAGAGAGATCAAACCGACCATCGACAACAGATACAGGGAGGGAGAATGAAGGTATTTGTGACTGGCGCCAACGGCTATATCGGTTTTCAGGTCGCCTCAGCCTTTCGTCGGGCCGGCCATCAGGTGTGGGGGCTGGTTCGGAGCGAAAAGAAGGCGCACTTCATCGCAATGCACGAGATCCGTCCGATCATCGGAAGTATGCAACATCCGGAGAGTTACCAGCAGATTGCCGAACAATGCGCCATACTGATCCACGCTGCAGTGGATTACCAGGCTGATACCTTTTCCCTGGACCGGCGCACGATGGAGGTCTTGCTGGCGTCCGGCGCACGTGGATTGCAACCGAAAACCGTGGTGTACACAAGTGGGTCGTGGGTATATGGCGATACCTGCGGTACGGCCGTTGATGAGGGTGCACCCCTGAAGCCGGCGCCGTTGGTGGCCGCCCGTCCCGATATCGAACAGATGGTGCTGGGTGTATCCGACGTTCGTGGAGTTGTTGTGCGACCCGGCTGTGTCTATGGTCGGCAAGGCGGCCTGACCGGGATGTGGTTCGACGGTCCCGACAAAGGCAGACCGCTGCAGGTGATCGGCGACGGCCACAATCATTGGGCGATGGTGCATGTCGACGATCTGGCCGAAGGGTATCTACGGGCGGCGGAGCGGGGACTCGGCGGCGAGATCTTCAATCTCACGGATCACTCAAGTGCCACGGTGCGGGAGATGGCCGATGCTGTCGCACGGGTCACCGGATATACCGGGCAGACGCAATTCGTTCCGGCAGACGAGGCCTCGTATACCCTTGATGGTTTCGCCGAATGTCTGGCCCTGGATCAGCGTGTAGATTCGGGCAAGGCCGGGCGCCTGTTGGGATGGCAACCGAAACATCACGGGTTTACTGATGGGGTGGAGGCCTATTTCCAGTCGTGGAAAGCGACGCAGTACGCCTGACCTCGAGGGTGACATTGTGCGGCGCACCGTTATGTGTGGCGAGGAACCCCGTTGCAAATTGCGCCGGTATACGGTAGGGTGGTGGTGGTCGAAGTCGGTCGGATGGCCGCCGGTTCGCCTTTGGCGGACGGGAGGAAAGTCCGGACTCCGCAGGGTAGGGTGCTGGGTAACGCCCAGGGAGGGTGACCTTACGGACAGTGCCACAGAAAAGATACCGCCCACGTTGTCGTATCGGCCGCGAGGCCCCGTGGGTAAGGGTGAAAAGGTGCGGTAAGAGCGCACCAGCGGCGTGGCGACATGTCGGCTTGGCAAACCCCACCCGGAGCAAGGCCAAATAGATCCCGCCGCATTATGCAGAGGGCGGCCCGCGCTCGTGTCTCTTTTGGGGCAGGCGGGACGGGTAGGCTGCTTGAGCCCGGCGGCAACGTCGGGCCTAGAGGAATGGTCATCCGGCCGGGCTGCACGGCCCGGCCGTACAGGATCCGGCTTATAGACCGACTTCGGCCATATCAATATACAGGGCGTCATAAATCGCAACAATAGCCGTCATTCCCGCGAAAGCGGGAATCCATAAAGGCCCTGGATTCCGGGTCAAGCACGGAATGACAAACTGTCTGAGATTTGTGGCGTCATGTATAGATTGAACTGGCGATTAGGATTTGACAGGACGGCAGGTGCGGGCAACATCATCTTGGTCGGTAATCTCACACCACGAGAGGCGCATTGATGGATATAGACTACATTATTTGGGGGGTTGTGATCGGCGTCTTAGTGATCGGATACACCGTGTGGTGGATTGTCATACGAATTCTTTCCAAGAAGTAAGGGCTACTTTACAGATACCGATGGGGGTGAAGGGACTATGGTCCGCTCCCCGTCACACACGCGACCACAGACGAAGGCCAAGCGTACCATCCGCGCGCGAGACCTTGGGATTGACCTCGAGTCCGGGGCGGAGGGTGAGCGCTTCAAATGGTTTTTGGCCGGCCTCTTGTTCGGCAAACCGATTCAACAGGAGGTGGGGAGGCGGCGCCTATCCGGAATTCGTCGGCGAGGGGCTGGTGACCCCGGAAGCGATCCTCGAAGCGGGGTGGGATCGACTGGTCAGTGTGTTGGACCGCGGCCATTATGTTCGCTTCGATTTTTCGACGGCCACGAAACTCCTTGATATCTCACGCCTCCTCATTGATCGCTATGGCTCCCTCGCGAACCTGTTCAGGCAATCACGCAACAGGAAAGATCTCGCCACGCGCCTCCAGGAATTCAAGGGCATAGGTCCTGTCACCACCCGCATCTTCCTCCGCGATCTGAAGCCCCTTTCGGTACAACTCCTTAGAACCGGACTTGCAGAATCCTGTAAAAGGCAGTAGGGTGAAGCAGAGGGGTGCGCGGCAGAAAAGCTCCAGCCTCAATAGGACTTCGTCGTGTAATTGTCGGACAGTGAAAAGTGGATACTGCGTCTGCGAAGCCGACCGGATACGACGCGATCGAGCGCCGAGTGCTCACCATCGTCGAGGAACTCGTTGCTGAACTCGGTGGACCGGCGTTCCGCGGGCCCATAACCGCAGACAGCATACTTGACCGTGATCTCAGCATCGGCAGTCTCGAGCGTGTGGAGTTACTGGTCCGGCTCGAAGAGGCCTTCGGCGTCCTGCTGCCGGATGCCGTGATGGCCGAGGCCGAAAGCCCACGCGACCTCGCTGAGGCGATCCGAGTTGCCGTACCCACGAAGCCGGAGAGCGTCCGCGACACCCATCCACCAGTTGGTCCTGGCGTAGCCGCCCCGTCGGACGCGCGAACGCTTGTCGAGGTCCTCCGCTGGCATGCCGAGACCCATCCTGAGCGGATACACATCTTCCTCCGGCAAGAAGACGGAACCGAGCAGCCGATTCGTTATGGGGCACTGTGGAATCGGGCGGCGGCGGTTGCGGCGGGACTGCGTCAACGGGGACTTGGCCTCGGACACTCGGTGGCGCTGATGCTCAGGACCGAGGCGGCCTTCTTTGAGGCGTTTTTCGGTACGTTGCTGGCCGGGGCGGTACCTGTCCCGATCTATCCGCCGTTTCGGCTTGATCGTCTCGAAGAATACGCGAGACGTCAGATCCGGATTCTGCATAACGCCGAAGCCAGCCTCCTCATCGCCTTCGGAGAGGTCAAGCGTGTGGCGCGGCTGTTGCGTGGCCGCGTACCCTCACTGAAAGAGGTCACCGCGATTGAACAGATCGCGACGCCGGAGACAGGGGTATCGGCGCGCGGTCATCGGGGCGACAATCCGGCGCTTGTCCAGTATACGTCCGGTAGTACGGGCGATCCGAAGGGCGTACGCCTCTCCCACGCGAACATCCTGGCGAATATTCGGGCCATCGGCAAGGCAATCGCCATCAGTCCGAACGACATCGGCGTAAGCTGGCTGCCGCTCTACCACGATATGGGGTTGATCGGATCCTGGCTCACCTCGCTGTACTTTGGGTTTCCGATTGCCATCCTGTCGCCTATCGCCTTCCTTGCACGGCCGTCGCGATGGCTCTGGGCGATTCACAGTCACCGGGCAACCCTGTCGGCGGCGCCGAACTTCGCCTTTGATCTCTGCGTCCGAAAGGTGAGCGACGCCGAACTTGAGGGCCTCGACCTGAGCTCATGGCGGTTGGCCTTTAATGGCTCTGAGCCGGTCAGCCCGGAGACGATCGAGCGCTTCACCCGGCGATTTGCTCCGTATGGCTTCAAGGCGGAGACGATGTGTCCGGTCTACGGCCTGGCCGAGTGTGCCGTGTCCCTCACCGTCCCGCCTCTCGGCTATCCGCCACGGGTCGATCGGGTGACCAGGGACGCCTTTGAGCGCGTGCGGGAGGCGCGTCCCGCCCTGCCGGAGGACTCGACCCCGCTTCGCTTCGTCTCATGCGGACGTCCACTGCCTGGACATGAGGTCCGCATCGTAGACGGAGCCGGTCGCCTCGTCGCCGAACGGATCGAAGGCCGTATTGAATTCCGCGGTCCCTCGGTGATGAGCGGCTACTTTCGGAACCCTGAAGCGACACGAACGGTCCTGCACGACGAGTGGCTGGACTCCGGCGACCGCGGCTATCGGGCGGAGGGGGAGCTATTCATCACGGGTCGAGAAAAGGACATCATTATCAAGGCCGGGCGCAACCTGTATCCGCAGGAGGTGGAAGAGGTCGTAGGGGATGTTCCCGGCATTCGGAAGGGGTGTGTGGCCGCCTTCGGGGTCGGCGACCCGGAAGGCGGTACGGAACGGCTCGTCGTCGTCGCTGAGAGCCGGGAAAACGCGCCGGAGCGTCTCGAAGAGATCCGAACGCGTGTACTCGACCAGATTGTCACGATGATCGGCCTTCCGCCGGACACGCTCGTCATTACCCGGCCTGGGGCCGTTCTGAAGACGTCGAGCGGAAAGGTCCGGCGGTACGCCACGCGCGAGGCCTATCTGCGAGGGCAGATCGAGCGTCGGCGCCCATCTCTGACGACGCAGTGGGCGCGGCTGCACCTCCAGGTTGCGGCTGCTCGCCTTCGACGGTTCAGCGGCCGACTCGCAGCGCTGGCTTACGGTTCGTACATCTGGGCGCTTGCGATGGCACCGCTACCGTTCCTGTGGACGCTCCTGCTTATCGTGCCGAGGGGGAAAGCAGTGAACCGACTTGTAAGAGGCTACCTGCGCCTGGCACTGGCCCTGTCGGGCTGCCCACTGCGCGTCGAAGGGATTGAGCACCTCCGCGGAACGGCCCCTGCGGTCTTCGTTGTGAACCACGCCAGTTATGTGGATGCGGGTATCGTCCTCGCGGCCCTTCCCGGAGAGTTTCGCTTCGTCGCCAAGGCCGGACTCACCGCCTATCCGTTTATCGGAACGGTAATTCGGAGAGGGGGCCACCTGACCGTCGAGCGGGTCGATCCCGCCCAACGCGTGGCCGTCGTTGAGCGCACTACGGCCATCCTCCGCGACGGGACCTCCCTCGTCTTCTTCCCGGAAGGCACCTTCTTTCGGTCTCCCGGGCTGCTGCCGTTTCGACCTGGGGCGTTTAAAGCGGCGGCTGAGGCAGGATGTCCTGTCATTCCCGTCGGACTGAAGGGGACCCGCGAGTTTCTGTCTGACGGCACGTGGCTGCCCACGCGCAGCCCAATTACGATGACGATCGGGGCGCCGATCGTGCCCCAAGGCAGTGAGTGGCAAGAGATCTTGCGACTCCGGGACCTCACCCGAACCGCGATCGCGCGTCTGACGGGTGAAGAACCCGTACTGAGCAAAAGGCTTGTGTAAGTAACGGGGAGGTGCGTGTAGAACCTTGAGCCGATTCTCTGGAACCTTTCACCGCCCTTCACGATTTATCTCAGTGAAGGAGGTGATGGCACAATGCCGGCTGATTTTGGGCAGTATTTGTGGGACGCGTTCATCGCCAATGAGCGTACGTATACGATGCTCTTGACGATACTGGTGCTCGGCGCTCTCAGCTTCAGCTTTTCTGTGCTGCCGCGATGGCAGGAGGCAGAGAGGGCGCAGGCTCGAGAGGAAGAGGCCGCGCGAGCCGTGAAGCCGACGCGGGTTGTGGGACTTCCGAAGGCGGCCTAACTACCTCGGGTTGTGGGGGAAGACGGGCCGATCCCTTGAGTGACGGGGTCGGCCCGATCTATTTGCGTGGGGGAACCTCTCTCCACGACCGATGCCGGTCTCGTCGGTCCGCCATCACGGAACCGGCGACCCCGGCTGCCAGGATCGCGAGCACTACCACGAGCAAGAAGAGGTTGAAGTGCTTGCCGAGAACGAGCTTCAGCGATTCGGCAAGCAGCATCTTGACGCCCACGACCAGCAGGACCAGGGCAAGCGCGGCCTTGAGACAGCGGAACTGCGTCACCATACCGGCCAATGCAAAGTAGAGCGACCGCAGACCGAGGATCGCGAACACGTTGCTGGTGAAAACCAGGAACGGGTCGCCCGTAATGGCAAAGATCGCCGGAATCGAGTCCACCGCGAAGATCAGGTCGGTCGTCTCGACCATGACGAGTGCCAGCGCCAGAGGCGTGAGCAGCAGCGTGCCCGGGCGGGCGTGCTCCACGACCTCGTCCGGCATCGCGGGCGCACCCGGGATCTCGCTTTCATATGATGCCGGTGCCCCGGCGCGCACGATGAAATGCTCGCCGTGAAATCGAGCCGTCACTGGGAACAACCGCCGCGTCAACCGAACGACGACGTTCTTGTTCGGATCGGTGTGTTCCGTCTTGAGAAACAGCATCTTGATCGCGGTCACAATGAGGAAGACGGCGAAGAGGTACAGAACCCAGTGGAACTCGGCGATCAACCTCGCTCCGAGGGCGATCATCACGCCGCGCAGGACCAGCGCGCCCAGGATGCCCCAGAACAGCACGCGATGCTGGTAGATCGGCGGTACTGCGAAGAAGGTGAAGATCATGGCGATGACGAAGATGTTGTCCACGCTGAGCGACTTCTCGACGACGTAGCCGGTCAGGTACTTCTCGGTTGCCGTGGAACCGTCGTTGGGCCATCCATCGACGGGGTCGGCGACGGTGCCAAGGCCGAACCACTGACCCTCGTACGTGACGTACACGAACACGGCAAAGGCCAACCCCATGGTAAGCCATACCGCGGACCAGGCGATGGCCTCCTTGACAGTGACGACATGGGCCTTGCGGTGGAAGACGCCCAGGTCCAGTGCCAGCATGAGCAGGACAAATGCGATGAATCCCAGCCACACCCAGATCATGGTACGAGTAGCTCCGTCCAGACTGCGAGCGGTCTCATGTGGCGATGGACTGCGTCTTAGGCTGTCTTGGCCCTAACGCCGTCCGGATCGAGATGAATTCGCCGAGATTATCCATCGTTACCAGGCCTACCAGCCGGCCGTCGTGCGTCACCGGGAGGGTGTGACAGTCGCGGCCTTGGAGGCGTGTAAACGCTGTCTCCAACATCCCAGACGAGTCGACAAGTTGGAAATTCCGGCGCATCACCTCAGCGACCGCCACCGCCTGCCCCCGGGAGGCGAGGGCCGCCAGCAGATCACTCCGCAGCAGCATCCCCTCCACGCGATCACCCTCGACGACAGGGAAGTCCTGTTGTGAGCCGGCCAGGATGAACCCGCCGCCTGCCAGCGCGGCGGCCACACTTCTCTCGGTCAGCCAATGGCTGATGGCTACCCAGCCGACCAGGAGCAGGAAGGTGACGTGGACATAGACGGCGATGCCCGCCACTTCGCCTAATCGCCAGGACCATCGCATTGTTGTCTCTCCTTGTCGAGGCACCGCTCTTAAATTCAATATGGTACAATAACCTCGCCAGGGTTGAAAGCGCTGACTGTGCGTGATGCCATTACCCGACAGTAGCCGCCTGAGGACAAGCGGGACGTGATGATGCGAGCCTCGAGCCTCTACAGGTTCTCCGTGGCCCCGCTACCGGGTCCCTCCGTACTTGTTCCGGTCTGATGACCTAGCGGTGTCCGCAATGGAGCGTGTATCGCTGTCAAAGGACGAAAAGGACCGATTCGCCCGTTCCTTGCTTGCGCACTTGGATGCGCTCTATAGCTTCGCCTGGTGGCTGACGCATCGACGGGAAGAGATCGAGGATCTGGTGCAAGAGACCTGCCTTCGCGCCCTGCGATCCGCTCACCAATTCGAACCTGGAACCAATCTGAAGGCCTGGCTCTTTAGTATATTGAAACATGAGTGGTTTCGGCGCGCAGGGCTGGCCCAGCGTGAAGTCTTAGCCGACTCGTTCTCGGGCAATCCAGAGGCTTCGGGTCGGGAATGGGCGGCCGAGGTCGATCTCATTCGAGCGGTGTTACAAAAGGACCTGGACGAAGGGCTCCGTGCGCTGCCGGAGGCATATCGGAGTGCGGTGTTGCTCTTTGATCTGTACGGGTTTTCCCTCAAGGAGACGGCTGAGATTCTGGCGGTCCCCGACGGTACGGTAAAATCCCGATTGGCCAGAGGTCGTCAGATGCTACGTAGTCGGTTGCGGGCCTATAGTAGAGTATCGGGCAATGATGCGATGTGAGGCGGTGAAAGATTTATTGGATGCCCTGCGGGATGACAGCCTCGGCCGGCCGGAGGCGGCCGAGGTACGCGAGCACCTCGCTGTCTGTAGTGCCTGCGCGAGGGAGTGGGAGATAACGCAGGTACTGCGGGCCGCAGTTCGAGAGCGCGTGAGCGTGCCGGGCGCCCCTGCGGCCTTCCGGGAGGCGATGGCGTGCCTGTTGGAGCCCAAAACGGCGCGTATGGGTTGGTTGGCGCGCTTGCCGGCCGCCTTCCATCAACAGCCCGTAGCGGCGATGGCGTTCGGAGCGGTCATGGTGCTGCTCGTTCTGGTGCCCCTGAATCTCTGGATGATGTCCGCGCGACAGGTGGTTGTGCCGTTGATTGAGGAGTCGATCAACGAGCACATTCGACTCGGTCTGCGAGAGGCGCCACCCGAGATCCCGGGTGGTGAACTACAACCGCTGTTGATCAGGCATCAGAGACGATTGGAATTCCCCAGGTCGCTTTCATTTCCCGACGATCAGGAGCATCATCTGATCGGTGGACAGGTGAGCTACCTGCTGCATCGGAAGGTATTGGCTGTGACCTACCACCAGCAGCCCAATCAGCCGATTACCCTGCTGGTCTTTCCTGGCGCAGGGATCTGGTTTCCGGAGCGGCCGATGAGCCTGACGGGTAAGGTCTATTGGGCCATCCATCGGGGTTTTCGAACGGTGGAGTGGCAGGACGGCCCGTACATCTATTCGCTCGTCTCCGATTCCGATGAAGACGATCTGTTTCCGCTGATCAAAAAACTCCACCGTCACTGACGTCAGGCCACAGGATTTCCGATATGTCAAAGGGGTTTTGGGCAACTGTATCCTCCTGCATCGGATTCCCCCTGGCGATTCTTTGGAACCTTTCACCGCCCTTCGTGATTTATCTCAGTGAAGGAGGTGATGGCACAATGCCGGCTGATTTTGGGCAGTATTTGTGGGACGCGTTCATCGCCAATGAGCGTACGTATACGATGCTCTTGACGATACTGGTGCTCGGCGCTCTCAGCTTCAGCTTTTCTGTGCTGCCGCGATGGCAGGAGGCAGAGAGGGCGCAGGCTCGAGAGGAAGAGGCCGCGCGAGCCGTGAAGCCGACACCGGCTGAGGAGCTCCGTAAGGCGGCGTAAACGTCTCGGGTTCTGAAGTGGATCGGGCCGATGCCGCGACCTGCGGGGTCGGCCTAATCTGCGAGAAAGGGGCAATTCTTACACCGGATGTTTCAGAACCTTTCATCCCCTTTTGTGGTGTACACAGAGAGAAAGGAAGGCTTAGTATGATGGAGTTTCTGCTTAATCCCTATGCAGCCGCAGCGGTAGTCGGTACCCTGGCCATCATCGGGGTCGGCTATACGTTGTGGCGGCGCCGGACGCATCATTCACAATAAGGTAATGCGCGGGCTGTGATCAAGGGGACGACCCTGCGACGTGTGGGATCGTCCCCTTGTTTTCGACGAATGCCGCCAGAACCAGGCGTACAGCAGTATCAGGAGGAGGACGTTGGGGATAAAGATCGCCGACTGCCCCCACGGCCAGCCGTTAACGGTGACTGACGAAATCGGCCAGAGAAACGGCGTAGGGAAAAATCGCGTGGAGTGCGTGAAGATGTCCATGCCGACGTGCAGTCCCCAGGCGCACATCTCCCAGACCGGCCGTCGGCATACGATTCCGATAGCGGCGAACAGGACAAGGAAGACGACCAGGCTGTGCGTCACGTTGTATAGGTGATTGACGTACGCCGGGATCAGGGCGGGATCCGGCGGCTCCCACCCATTTCGCGGCAGCCGCTGTGCCAGGCCAAGGAGCATCGTGACGTGCCAGGGGCCGAACGGGATCAGATCGGGGAGTACACCCCACATCACGGCCAGACCAAAGCGCCGCCGGTTGGCGCGTCCGAAGGCAATACCACCCCACAGCCCATGCGACACGATGTCCATAGCACTTCGAGTGTAGCATAGATGGTATAGACCGCTTCTCAGCCGGTATCCAAATCTGGCGCCGTGGCGAACTGACTGACGAATCCGCCAAGGGTCATGTTCTCGGTGATCGCGTCGTGCGGGATGAGGAGATAGGCCCACGGCTTACCGCCGTTGTTGAGAGCGTGGGTCGTGGCGTGGCTGCACCAGAGGATCGCTGCATCTTTCTTCGCCAGGACGTCGGCATCGGTCATCTCGTTTCGCGCCTTGGCCTCCAGCATGTAGATCGCCGCTGCCGTTTCGGCCACAAAGTCCGGGACATAGTCGTGGTATTCCACATCCACCTTGTAGGTAATTGGGAACTGCCCCTGTACCGGCTTGAACCACTTGTGCGTTTCGCGGTCGAGGATCACCGCGAGCCTCCGTTCGGTATCGGACTGGAACTTCTGAAGGGCGTACAGGCATCGCGTGAAGCCCCCGAATACCATCCGTGAGATTCGGCTCTTGTCTTCGATGGTCTGCCGGAAGTCATGAGGGGGCTCGTCGGCATTCGCCGTACACGCACTGTTCTTGAGTTCCATAAATCCCTTGTTCACCCTCACCTCATATCCTGCCGCTTGTTCCCACTGGTGCGCCTGCATTTGCGCGTATACGGACGCTGCGAGCTCTTTCTGGCGATAGATCAGCACATTCCGCGCATCCTCCTCCGAAAGATACGAACGCAGATGTCTGACCACCTGCCCGGCCAGGTCGTAGAGCAGGTCGGCGTGCTCGTCATACGCGATGTCGTCGAAATCGATCAGCCCGCGTACCAGGTAATCCTCCAGCCGCTGTTCCGGGTGCCGGCCCTCGCTCACGCCGAGCGTATCCTGCTCATGCGTACGCAGATGCTGGATCAGCAGATCCCGTTCGACCGGCTGGTAACGGATGCTGGAGCAATCCAGCGTGAAGGGGTGAAAGCCGGTCACCTCGTCCTTCGGGACCACAAGAATTCGCGGAATATCAATAGTCTGCCGGACCACGAGTTCGGTCGTCTTCGCCACCGCCGCCGCAATATCCGGCTGCTCCGTCACACCCGGCAACGCCTGCTGCGCCGACCGGACGTATTCGGTGACCTCCTGGACGATCTGCTCCCGAATCTCCGGCTTCAGCAGATCGGCCGACGCGGGCAGGTGCTCGTATCGTCGGATTACCTCGCGGGTCGCTTGCGCAATCCGACGTTCCGATTCGTCAGCCATGGTATCGATCTGCTCCGCAAGATTGGACTGGATCACAATCGTTGTCGTCTTCTGGAGATCTGTGTTCGGATCGAGCACGACCTGCGCGAGGCGGATGATCGAGTCGGGCCGATTGGCCTCATCGATAATCTCCTGAAACCGATCGTGAGCGACGATGCTCAGCCGGTCCACAACACTCACCCCCGTACGTGTGCCGTACGGAAGGCGGAGCCCTCGACCGATCGACTGCTCGATCAGGGTCCGGGCGTTGGCGGCCCGAAGAGGGACGATGGTGTAGAGGTTGGTCACGTCCCAGCCTTCCTTGAGCATGTTGACGTGGATGACGATTTCGGTCGGCTCCTCCGGGCTTTCCACGGCCAGGAGGCGCTGCACCATCTCGTCCTCTTCCGCGCCGGTCCTGCTGGAATCCACCTGAATCACCTTGTCTGCGTAGCGCCCCTCAAAGAACTGCTCCGACCGAATGATCTGCATAAGCTGCCCGGCGTGCGTAGTATCGCGGGCGATGATCAATACGAACGGTTTGACGACCCGCTGTCCGGTCTGACGGGCGTAGGTGTCCAGCTCGACCTTCGTGTTCTCGTGTAGCCGTATCCCGTCTTGGAGCTTGATCTCCTCGAGCTGGGCCTGAGTAAATTGGCTGGGATCGAAATTCTTCTGCGTCACGACGGCCGGCTCTTTCACAAATCCGTCCGCCATCGCCTTGGCCAGCGGGTAGTCGTAGATGACGTTTTTGAAGGCGACAGCGCCGCGGCTGTTCTCTACAAAGGGGGTCGCCGTCAGTTCCAGCCCCAGCACCGGCTTCAGCTCATTGATCGCCCGCACACCGGCCGACGCTCGGTAGCGGTGAGATTCGTCCATCAGCAGCACCAGGTCGTCGAGACCGGCGAGGTAGTCAAAGTAGCTCTCGCCGATATACTCGGACAGTCGCTTGATGCGTGGCGACTTGCCGCCTCGGACCTCGGAGTTGATCTTGGAGATGTTGAAGATGTTGACGTGGATCTCGCGCTCGAACCCCGGCAGCAACGAACGCCGCACGCCCACGCCCGACTCGTAGTTGTCGCCGGTGATGATCTCGGGCGGCTCGGCGGTAAACTCTGCGATTCCCTTGAAGACATACTTGGGCGTGTTGGGCGTAAAGTCGGTGATGAGTTTGTTGTAGATCGTGAGGTTCGGCGCCAGGACGAAAAAGTGTCTGACGCCATGGGCGAGATGCAGGTAGCTGATAAAGGCGCCCATCAGCCGGGTCTTGCCGACCCCGGTGGCAAGGGCGAAGCAGAGCGAGGGAAACTCACGCTCAAAATCGGTGACGGTCGGACACTCGCTCCGGATCGCGGCGAGCGCCGCATTAAGATCAACGCCTTTCTGGGGCGGCACGATCTCCGTCACCCGATCGAGGATCTCCAGCGACCGGCGCTGAGGCGCCCGCAAGCTCAACCGACCGGCAATAGCATTGACGTGCCGGTTCACAGAGCGAGAACCTCAAAGATCGCCAAGAACACGAAGGCCTCTTCCATATATTCTCGCTTCTTTGAATCCATAGGAGGCTCATTCCCCGTAGTGTGCTACGCCCCTTGCGATAACTAATCGGATGTCCGTCATTCCCGCATGTTGTAAGCGGGAATCTAGGCGAATCCGACAACCTGGACCCCCGATACAAACATTCGGGGGTGACGCCCTATTGCATCGTGCCGGGATGTCCTATGCGTTCTTTGCGATTAATTTTCTCGCCGCTCTACTTGACGCCCCTTGCTCCCTGATTTTCTGCTCAAGCCAAAGATTAACAAGGGTATCGGAAGAAAGCCCCTGCTTACGAGCCAGCATCTGGATCTTCTTGGACAAGTTCTGTTCCACGGGGTAGTAGATCGCCTCAGATTCGATGTGGACCTCGAACCTCGCTCTTCTCGTCTTCGCCCAGAAATCGCTGAGGTCATGCGTGTCCCAGAATTCGCCGATATCCGTGTACGAGCGGGCTTCAGAGATCGAGCTCTTACTTCTTTTCATAGCGTTTCCTCTCTTTGTCGGTCATCTGCCGAGCCGACAGAATGAGGGCCTCGTGGCTCTTCTTGTGCACAAAGAAGACAATGAGGTGGCGACCCGCGTGCGTCTGCCCCATCGCCGCATACACATTCTCATCTTTTTGATGTCCCTTTTCAACAAACCGAAAGTGAGAAGAACCCTTGAGAATCTCCCTCACTTCGTCCTGGGCAACACCATGTTTACGATCGATCTTGTCCAGAATCTCCGGCAGCCAGATAATCCCTGAAATCTTCAAGCATGGTCTCCTGTATGGTCCTTACGGTGAAATCAACTCCATCTGCCTCGGCGGGGGCGGGGCCTTGGGCAGGTTCTCTACGCGCAGGCTGTAGTCATCCTTGCCCCACTCGCAGCGGGTCATGACGGTCTTGGGGATCTTCTTGATCGTCAGGTTCGGGTAGCGATCCGGCTTGCCGCGGAAGGCGGTGCACATCACCAGCAGTGACCGCGATTCGCCCACCTCATCGCTCAACGCCTGTAACTGATCGTGGCTCAGGTTCTGAGTGGTGACATAGATGAAGTCGCGCTCGGTGGAACGGCCGTGCTGCCAATAGATCGTGTCGCTCGGCGCATAGGTAAAGCCCTCCAGCTTGCAAACGGCCTCGGCCAGCATCGTGGGGTTATATGCTTTGTTGATCACCCAGTTGCCCCACTTGTCCTTTTCGAGCAACGACGGCGCAAGCCGATAGTACTGGAATCCGCCGCCCCCGTTCCAGCCGACCGCCTCGGTGATCCCGCCAGTGTCCTCACCATCGATGACCTTCTTCAGTCGCGGGATGATGTGCGTGTGGCAATGCTCGCCAAGTTCGACCATGATCCATCGCCGCCCCATCTTGTGCGCCACAGCCCCCGTTGTACCTGAACCGCCGAAGGAGTCAAGCACCCAGTCATCGGGATTGGTGGCGATATCGAGTACACGCTTGATGAGACGTTCTGGTTTGGGGGTTTGAAAAATATCGTCAACGCTTGTTGCGTAGGGAAGAGCTTCTTTCTTTGCCTCTTGTGTATTCCCAACCTCATTGTGAAGCCATATTGTTTGCGGAACCACGCCTTGCTGTACTTCGGAGAGAAACCGTTTTAAGCGGGGCATATTGTCACCGTCGGAACCCCACCAGATTCGATTATCACGGTCCATCTCATCAAACTTTTCTTTTGAGACTCGCCAATAGGTTCCTTTAGGCGGACCTTCAATCACTCTCCCTGATGGGCATTTCACAGCGTATAGTCCAAGGCTGTAGTAGTTACGAGCGGTGAGGTTATCGGATGCCCATACACCGCGAGAATCGTTGTCCGGATTCTTATAACGAATGTCGTGCGCTTCAGACCTTGGCTGTAGGTTGCGTTCCCATTTGTCGGCGTCCTTCGCAAACACCAAGACATGATCGTGACTCGCCGAGAGGTGCCTCGCGCTGCTCTTGGGCGCAAAGATCTTTTGCCACACTACATTTGCTATGAAGTTGGCCCGTCCGAATACCTCGTCACATACAATCTTGAGATAGTGCGCTTCGTTATCGTCGATGGTGATCCACAGCGAGCCATCCTCTGACAGCAGCCGATGGATGATCTCCAAACGGTCACGCATAAGCGACAGCCAGAGAGAGTGCTCTACGCCGTCATCGTAGTGCTCGAAGGCAGATCCAGTGTTGTATGGTGGGTCGATGAAGACGCACTTGACCTTTCCGGTGAACTCCTGTTCGAGCGCTTTTAAGGCCAGCAGGTTGTCGCCGAAGATCAGGCGGTTGTCGAACAGATCGTGATCGGTGACCCGGTGCGGGGCATGGTAGGACCTCTCCGGGTCCTCCAGCAGGATACGCGGCTCCAGCTTCGGCCGGTTCTCCTTCCCGATCCATGTCAATTCGAGTTTTTGTTTGCCAGTCATGTTCCCGCTCACGTTTCACGAGCCGCTAAGACTCTCAAGTCGGCTCACCCACCGATTGAAATGAGGACATTCCCGGCGCATGATGTCCAAACCAATCCGCCCCGACGTGATCGGACCGTGCAAACGCTTACGATAGGCGGGAAAGAGTGTGTGCACACGAGCTGACGGCCTGGTGTGTGGGTCATCATTGATGTCTTCCGGCGTCGGGAAACCGTTTCGGATGTCCTGGAGGCGTGTTCGTGTTTCAGGTAGATTCATGACTTCGGCCAACACCTTGGGATCGGAGAACAGGAGCGCCTCGAATTCATGGATCATGAAATAGGCCAGAAACCTGGGGCCGGCATTCAAATGCTCTTCCAATGCCGCTTCCAGCTCCCTCACGCGTTCACGCGAGTTTTGTCCTTGGAGACTTCGCTTCCCCGGAAAGTCGTTAGGCAGCCCGTAATAATCGATCATGGTCGTGATCAGAGCCGCATCGGTGTCTCCAAGTAAACGTCGCAGGTCGTCCTTCACCTTGCCAAAGTCGGTAATCCCTCCCTTGAAGTCAGCGCCGTGCTTCACGCGCTTGGTCGTGGCCAGCTTCGGCACCGGATAAACACCGGCACTACTCAGGTGTGGCTCTAAGACGTCTTTGATGAAGCGTTCCTCGGTTTGACCCTCAACCAGAATTAGCACCTTGCGCATGATCAGGGTCTGCCACCAAGGATATTCTTCTCCCACAGTTCACCGAGGGCGTAGTTCTCCAGCCATGCGGACATATCAGCAGATTCGAGATGCTTGAAGACCGACTCTCGATTCTGGCGCTCCACGACCCAGACGGATTCTGGAGTAAATTGGTTGACCAATGTAACAGACTGCGTCGCCACCAGGACCTGGGTTTGTTGAGAAGCCGACTCCAGCATATCCGCCAACAGACTGATCGCTGCGGGGTGCAAGCCGAGTTCCGGTTCATCGAGCAGCACGACTGCCGGCAAGACCGGCTGTAGGAGTAGTGTGGCCAAACACATAAATCTCAACGTGCCATCGGACAAAGCTGAGGCGTTGAAATACGTATCGCTACCCTTCTCCTTCCACTCCAGACGAATCTTATCCGGATTCAAGCGAGAGGGCTCGAGTTGGAAGCCTTCGAAGAATGGAGCGATTTGTCTAACCGTATCTTCGATGTTCTTGAAATGACCCGGATGTGTTCGCTGCAGACGATACAAAAACGCCGCCAAGTTCCCGGCATCAGGATGCAATCGGCGGTTGTCATCTACATTGCCCGTCTGCTTGACTCGGGCTGAGCTGCTTGTGTCGTGAAAGTGGTAGATACGGTAACTGTCAAGATCGTCACGCACGTAACCGGCGATACCTCGAGGAATCGATTGCTTTATACAAGTTTCAGCATGGCCTGCGCCTAGAGTAATCTTGTATGGTTTCAGATATTGGCTTCGATCGTGATACCAGATGGTTTCGCTGGAAAAGATAAACCGGTCCTCCGCCGTAGGACGCAACTCGAAACCATAACCGTTCGCATCGTTTCCCTGGACAAATTCCAATTCTAACGATAAGGAAGGAGACTGTTTCCGTCCGAAGTACAAGATGCTGTCTGCCCCGCCCGCTTCACCGGTGTAGTTTTGAAGTTCGCCGGCAACGACGCGATTGAGAAAATGAAATACGCCGATGAGGTTGGACTTGCCAGATCCATTCCCGCCAATAAACACGTTGAGGCGACCCAGCCTCAACGTCTGGTCGCGAATGGACTTGAAATTCCTAACGGTTAGCTGTTCCAGTGTCCGCATGGGCGTATTGTTGCATGGCTGCAACCAAAAATAAAGCTACCCTACCGGAATGGTCATGTCAGCCTCCACCGGATCGAAAACAGCGCCGTCTGCGAGACGTGCTGCTGCTTGCCCTCGATCTCGGAGATGGGCGGTTGGGGCAATGATCAGTATCGTTCTGTGCGGCTCCAGCTTCGGCCGGTTCTCCTTCCCGATCCAGGTGAGCTCGAGTTTAGTCTTGTGATTGGCCATATGATCTTCCCCCGGCAGCGCGG